>JAHIVM010000425.1 GCA_018816665.1 Candidatus Zixiibacteriota bacterium | reverse complement strand
TTGACAAGGCCTGCCTGATCGTATCGCATGACCGCGCCTTCTTGAATGCAACCGTGTCCAAAGTGTGGGAACTGGACCTGGGCAAACTCGAAACCTACGTGGGGACATTTGACCAGTACCTCGTGGAACGGGAAAGTCGCCGTCGACTCGCGGCCCATCACTACCGCCATCAGCAGGAAGAAATCAAACGGATCGAGGAGTTTGTCCGTCGCAACATGGCGGGACAAAAAACAAAGCAGGCCCAGTCCAGACTTAAGTATCTCGGGCGGATAAAACGGCTGCCGCCGCCGCGGGCCAACGCCTCGGGACCTTCGATTACGTTTCAGACGTCCGGCCGCTCATATGCCCATGTGCTGCGACTCGAAGAGGTGACACTCGGGTACGGCGACACCACCGTGGTCGAGCGTGTCAACCTGGATCTGTACCGGGGCGACAAGATCGGCGTGGTGGGACGCAACGGCTCGGGCAAGTCGACCCTGCTCAAAACGCTCATCGGTGAGCTGGAACCGATCGGCGGCGATGTCAAACTCGGCAACAATGTCGATGTCGCCTATTTCGACCAGGAGTTGTCGGACCTGAACGAAAACGCCACGGTCCTGGATAACATCTGGGAACTTGATCCGTCGGCCGAGGCAGGAGCCATGCGATCATTCCTGGGGCGCTTCGGTTTTTCCGGTGAGGATGCCTTCAAAAAGGTGATGGCGCTTTCCGGCGGCGAAAAAACAAAGCTGTGTCTGGCACGGCTGTTGTATCATCCGGCCAATCTTGTCATCCTCGATGAACCGACCAACCACCTGGATATCTACGCTCGTGAAGCGCTCGAAAACGCGCTGCGGGATTACGATGGCAGCTGCCTGATCGTCAGCCACGACCGCTATTTCCTGAACCGGGTGGCGGAAAAAATCCTGTACCTGTCCGATGGCTCAGCACGCGTGTACGACGGCAACTACGCCTACTTCCGGGAGCGAACAGCGGGTGTGCCGGAACCGGTAAAAACCAGGAACGCGCAACCCAAACAGGAATATATCGACTTCAAGGAAGCATCACGACGACGGTCCCGACTCAAAAAAGAAATCCAGACCACGCGCGACCGGATAGGTCGTCAGGAGAAAAAACTGGCCGAGGTTGAACACACCCTGGATACAGGTGTCTCTGCCGACGATTGGGAGAAGTTGCATCAACTTTCCGACCGCCGCCGAGAACTCGAAGATGACATACTCAGGTTGTATATGACACTGGAAGAGCTGGAGGCCACGGAACTTGATTAGACTGCTTTCCATCTGTGCGTCGCCGACTCCGGGATCCTCGACCGGCATACTGCTGCAAACCATGAGCCGGGCGATCAGGGCCGGACTGCCGAATGAAAAAGTCCGGGAGACGATCGTAACCGTCAATGATCTGAATTTTGTGGCCTGCCAGGCCTGCGGTGAGGATCCCTCGCCGGCGTTTTGTTTTTTTGACGATGATCTGACGACGGTGTATCGCGAACTGGAACGGTGCGACTGTCTCCTGTTTGGCTCACCCGTGTTTTTTGATGCCGTGTCGGCTCAGGCGAAGGCGTTTATCGACCGCTGCAATTGTATTCGTCCGCCGGACTACCGTGCCACAGTCTCGGAATACAACTTTGTAAAACGGCTGACCCGGAAACGTCCGGGCGCTATGGCGCTGGTCGGCGGGGAGCAGGGCTGGTTTGAGGGCGCGCGACGATGTATTGCCGGGTTCTTTAAGTGGGTGGAAGTGGTTAACGAGGGAACCGTAACCTATCGTTCGCCCGACTTCAGGCGCAGCGGCCAGGTGAAAGCAGATGTGGCTGCTCTGGCCGAAGCCGAAAAAACGGGTGTTCATCTGGCAAAGCTGTTGAGGACGCAGTATGCCCGACGATAACCTGCAGGAGTATTACCGCGCCCGGGCTTCGGAGTACGAAAAAATCTACTACCGGGACAACCGCGACCGTCGACAGGAACTGCTGGATGAGGAGATCCGGTTGAAGGCTCTGGTCTCGGGAAAGGATGTTCTGGAGTTGGCCTGCGGGACCGGCTACTGGACACGGGTAATGGCAAGCAGCGCCCGTTCGTTGACGGCGGTTGATCTGGCGCCGGAGATGCTGGTGGAGGCGCAACGAAAGTCGTATGACATTGAAGTGTCATTTGTTGAAGCCAGCCTGTTTGACCGAAGGCTGGGGGGCGGTGAATTCGATGTTGTGGCGCTGGGGTTCTGGTTTTCACATCAGCCCAGACAGAGCTATGACCGATTGTATGAGGCCCTGATTCGTCCGCTTCGGCCCGGGGGAGTAATCTGGATGATCGACAATAACCCGCCCGCCGAGGGAGCGGTGTTGTTCCCCGAATCACCCGATGAACACGGGAATACCTTCAAAAGGCGCTATCTTGATGACGGACAGGAATTTGTGATCCTCAAAAACTACTTTTCGGAGCAGGAACTCAGGACTCTCTGGGGATCGAGATTCTACCTTAAGTCATTGATACACAATGAATACTACTGGTCGTCTGTGCTTGCGCCGAAGGCCGGGTAGAATACTACGCGGGCCGGCCTTGATGCGGCTCGCCGGGAACTTGCTTTGGGACTTGCGCATTTTTCCCGAATGTATATATTGACAAGCTCATGGAGAGCCGATTGATTGGCTCTGCCTGATATGAGACAGTAGACGATGACCTTGCTATACCAGAGGAACGAGACGTGAAACCAGGTATCCATCCTGAATACAACGAGTTGACCGTAACCTGTGCGTGCGGTGCCACGTATCCCACTCGTTCAACCGCCAAAGCCATTGCGGTTGAAATTTGTGCGGCCTGTCACCCGTTTTTTACGGGTAAGCAGAAGCTGATTGATACTGCCGGACGTGTGGAACGGTACCGTCGTAAGTACGGCCTGACCGACGACAAAAAGTAGCGTCGGCCACCCTGACCAAAATAGAAACCGCAAGTGGGGAACTCCATTCACCACTTGCGGTTTTCAGTGTTTAGATCGTAATTATGGATACAGAATAGTCGAAGCGCTCGCGCACCACTGAGAGGTTTCATGGCAGACTTGAATGTCGGCGGACAGGCAGTAATTGAAGGCGTGATGATGCGATCCAAGGATCGCATAGCCACCGCCGTGCGCATTCCCAACGGTGAGATTCTCATCAAGACCGAACCGTACAGGTCGCTGGCCAGTCGCCACAAGATTCTGGGCATTCCGATTCTGAGGGGCGCGGTAGTGTTTGTCGAGATGCTGATAATCGGCATGCGCACGCTCAATTTCTCCGCGGAAACCGCCGTGGCTGAAATCGAAAAAGAAGAAGCGGTCAAAAACGGCGAGGAATACGTCCCCAAGGACCAGAAAAGAAATTCCTGGTACATGGGGTTGACGGCCGTGGTTGCCTTTGTGCTTGGGATTGCCATCTTTTTCTACCTCCCGCTGGCAATCGCGAGTTGGCTGCATATCAGCCGCGAGGCAATCGGCTTCAACCTTCTGGCCGGAGGTATCCGGTTGACCCTGTTTCTTCTGTATGTGTGGGGCATATCCTGGTTCCGTGATTTCTATCGCATCTTTCAATATCACGGCGCGGAACATAAGTCGATTTATGCTTACGAGATGGGCGATGATCTCACGCCCGAACGAGCCGCCCGGCACACGCGCTTTCATCCGCGGTGCGGGACCTCATTTGTGCTGATAGTTGCTCTCCTGGCGATTGCCATTTATGCAATCGCCGATACGCTGTACGCCGTCTGGGCCGGCAATCCGCCGGCGCTGGGTACCCGCTTCGCTATTCACTTTTCGCTTCTGCCCATCGTGGCCGGGGCATCGTATGAACTGCTGAAGCTGTCCGGCAGAACGCGCGACAACATTATCACCAAAACCCTGATCCAGCCAGGATTGTGGCTGCAGCGAATCACCACCAAGGAGCCGTCGATGGACCAGCTTGAGGTCGGAATCGCTGCCCTGGAGGCCGCCGAAGGCATCACTAATTCTCAGCTCACCTGCAAGCGCACGCCGGTCTCTTAGCTGCTCCGGCATCATCTATTGCCCCCGACGGGGGAATCGTGTAATTTGCACCGAAATGTAAAACAGGACTGGTATGCTGCATCTGGTAGAAAAAATAGAGAAAAGACTCATCGATCTCGATCAGTCACTGGTGGATCCGGCCAACCTGGCCGATCGCGGGAAACTGGTCGAGCTAAACCGCGAACGGAGTCATGTCGCCGATGTATTGGTGGCCGGGCGGCGCTACCGGAAAATCTCGCTCGGTATCCGGGAGGCCCGTGAGATTATCAAGGCCGGCGAGGATGAAGAACTGATCGCCATGGCGCGTGAGGAACTGGCCGGGTACGAGGCACAGCTCGAAGAGGCAGAGAAGGAGTTCAAACTGGCTCTGCTGCCGCGTGACCCTAACGACGCCAAAGCGGCGGTGATTGAAGTGCGCGCCGGGACGGGGGGCGATGAAGCCGGGCTGTTTGCCGGCGATATCTTCCGCATGTACCAGCGCTTTGCCGACATCCAGGGGTGGAAACTGGAATTACTCAACACCAACGAGAGCGGTATGGGCGGATTCAAGGAAGTTGTGTTTTCTCTGTCCGGTGACAGCGTATACGGTACCATGAAGTACGAATCGGGCGTCCATCGGGTGCAGCGAGTCCCGGCCACGGAGTCGCAGGGACGGATTCACACCTCGGCCATATCGGTTGCCGTGTTCCCCGAGGCGGAGGATGTCGATATCGAGGTAAGGGAACAGGATATCCGTGTGGATGTCTACCGTTCATCAGGACCCGGCGGTCAGTCGGTGAATACTACGGACTCAGCGGTTCGCATCACGCACGAGCCCACCGGGTTGGTGGTGTCGTGTCAGGACGAAAAGTCGCAGCTCAAAAACAAAGTCAAAGCGATGAAAGTTCTGCGTGCCCGTTTGTACGACCGCATCATGTCCGAGCAGATGGAAAAACAGGCGGCGGAGCGACGGTCGATGGTGTCTTCCGGCGACCGGTCGGCCAAAATCCGCACTTACAATTTTCCGCAGTCCCGCGTCACCGATCATCGCATCGGACTGACGCTCTATCGTCTCAACGAAATTATGGCGGGCGATCTGACAGGATTGATCGACCCCCTCAAACAGCACGATCAGGAAGAACGTCTGAAACTGGCCAGCGACTAGGCATAGACCGAACCGCCCGGCCGTGATTCGAATGGAGTCGAAACCAGGATGAAGATTCTCCGCGTAGCCATCGCTACTGTTCTGACAATCCTCATGCTCTACGTTGCCCAGACAAACTCCAAGGGGCAGCCGGAGTTCGTCACCCACACTACCAATAACATCGTTTTCAGCATGACCTCGGTGCCCAAGGCACTGGAGGACTCTACCGCGACCATATCCCTGACAGCCGAGGGACCCGGCGTGGGCGCCTCCGCCATGCGCTTCCGGTCCTCCGAGGATCGCACGGCGGCCCTGCCGATGTACACCGCGACGGATATGCGCGTGACGGCTGCTGAGGGCGATGCGGCCACGTTCGCGGTTGATGTTACGGCCGGCAAGCGGGGTGTCAAGCTGTGGTATTACTTCGAACTGGTCGACCTGTCGGGCGCCACGCTGGCGACGTTTGTGCAACCTGATAGCAATCCGGAGCCGGAGCCGTTTTTGTTCAAATACATCGGCACCGTGCCGCTGGTGGTCCTGATCCTGCATATAGTATTCATTTTTGCCACAGTATTCTGTATTTCCATGGCAACGGTTCATGCGTTTCGTGTCGTTGTCGCGAAGGCCGATCCCCGTCCCATGATGGTGTTTCTATTCTGGGGTATGGTGACCTGCTTCATCGGCATGATTCCCTTCGGTATTCCAATGAACTACTATGCTTTTGACTGCTTCTGGGAGGGCGTGCCGTTTGGCACCGATGCCACCGATAACAAAACCCAACTCTTGTTTGTGTATCTCCTGTTTGCCACCCTGGCCGGATTCAGAACTTACACGCAGGGAAAAATCGGACGGGATCTTTTCGCGCCGCGCACACTGGGCCTGATTGGCCTGGCCTCGTTTGCGGTGATGCTGTTTATCTACCTGATTCCGCATTCTATCCAGTTTTCCGCGGGATTCACCTACGCCTTCTGTTATGCCTGGATTGGCGTGGTGGCGCTGCTGTATGTTATCGGACTGGTGAAGTCACGAGCGTGACGTAAGTACACAATATGAGCGAACCGCTGCCAAAATACATCGCCAACCAGGCCCTGCGTCTGGAACACGTCGGAATAGAGAGCGCCAAAGCAGAAATGGAATGGATTCTCTGCCACGTGCTTGATGTCGACCGTCTGAATTTGTATCTCCACGGCCAGACGTTACTCGACAACACAGCTCGCGGGCGTGTCGAGACCATCGTCGCCCGACGAATCACCAGGGAGCCGCTGCAGTTTATTCTGGAAGAAGCCTGGTTTTATGGCCGCAAGTTCTATGTGACGCCCGCCGTCATGGCACCCACGCCCGAAACCGAGGGATTATGCGAGGCCGCGTTACGGATTATCGCCTCGCGAGAATTGGAACAGCCCCGGATTCTGGATGTTGGTGTTGGGTCGGGGGTGATTTCGGTCACAGTAGCCGCCGAATGTGCGGCGGCATCGGTGGTGTCGCTTGATATCTCCGAGGATGCCATCGCGGTTGCCCGGCGCAACGCGGCCGATCTGGGCGTGGCGGATCGCCTTGAATTCCGGCACTCGGACTTTTTTTCGGCGGTGAGACCCGATGAAAAGTTTGACCTCGTTCTGTCCAACCCGCCATACATTCGCGAGGTTGACTACGATGATCTCCCGCCTGAGGTCAAGGCCGATCCCAAAATCGCCATGACCTCCGGCGATGACGGTCTCACGGCGGTGCGCGCGCTGATCGCCGGCGCACCGGACTTTCTGGCGCCGGGGGGACGGCTGATGTTTGAAATCGGGCTGGGGCAATCCGATGACATCGCGACTATCACCGAAAACGATGAGCGCTATCGTTCGCTGTTGTGCATCAAAGACCTGAACGACATCGACCGCATTGTGGTCCTGTCCTGCGATGAGTAGCCGTATGCCGAGAGAATCGCTGGCCAACAAATCAACCCGGGCACAAACGATAGTCAGCCTCCTGCGAGAGACCTACCCGGACTCTCGCTGCTCACTTGATTTCAACAACGTTCATCAATTGATGGTAGCGACTATCCTGTCGGCCCAGTGCACCGATGAGCGCGTGAATGCCGTCACGCCGGAGTTGTTTCGCAAGTATCCCGATGTGTATGCTTTCGCCGAGGCGGATATCACCGAGTTGGAAAAGGCGGTGTATACCACCGGGTTTTATGCCAACAAGGCGAAGTCTATCAAGAAGTCGGCGCAGCAGTTGGTTGAGAAGTACGACGGTGACATGCCGCGCACCCTCGACGAACTGGTAAAGCTGGCCGGGGTGGGGCGCAAGACGGGATCGGTGATTCTGGGGGCGGGGTTTGGCCTGGCCGAGGGGATAGTGGTTGATACGCATGTCACCCGGATCAGCCGGTTACTGAAGTTGACTGCGGAGAAAGATGCCGTGAAAATCGAGCGCGACCTGATGAAGATCATTCCGCGGGACGACTGGATTGGCTTCACGCACATGGTGATCGATCACGGCCGGGCGGTATGTATCGCGCGACGTCCCAAATGCGCCCAATGTCCCCTGGCCGAACACTGCCCGTCGGTGACAGACTGATAAGTCCGCAGTGCCCGGGACACGGTTTGCCGTCTTTTGGATCGGGCTTTTTGCCCCCTATCAAAAACAAGTAACCCGGCTACCTGCCGATAAGTATAATACAGTAAGTCATGACAGCGCTTTTCATCATATTCGCCCTCCTCTGTGTCCTCGTGTTTGCGGTTCTGATGCTGCGCATACGGATGCGGCTGGAAATCTCCGGCGACCGTCGGCTGCTATTTGTCGGTCTCGGTCGGAGCGGTCCGGAACTGGATTTTGTCCGCAAAACCGGCGTTTTGCGCGTATTTGGATGGAAAACCCGCGAATTTGCTCTGGGCGACAAAGACGAAAAAGAGCCTGCCAAGGCAGCCGTTCTAGAGAAAACAACCGCCCAAAAGGCTGAGGTGCTGTCCCAGGCGGAAGCTGCCAAAGCTGCAAAACCTGCAGAGCCCGCGAAAACGAAAAAGATCAGGCGGAAACGTCGCCGCTCACCGGCCGAGATTATCCGTCTGGTGCCGGCCTGTTCAAAAGCGCTGTGGAAGTATTTCATCGGGCTGTTGGGCGGCATGATTGTTGAACAGGCCGAGGGGGATATCGAGGCGGGGTTTGATTCCCCGGATCTCACCGGCCAGGCCTTCGGCTACTACCAGGCGGCCATGGGAGCGGTTCCGGCGGTCATGAGCCGGATTCACTTCACGCCCGACTGGACCGGCCCGTCGTTTTCCGGCGCGGTTCGATTGGCCGTGGCGTTGCCGGTGTATCGACTGGTGGGGCAAACAGTCGCCCTGATCTGGCGGCTGCCGGTAAGAAAAATAGTCAAAGTGGCGATAGGAGAGAAAGAAGGAGTCCAGGATGACCAACAACGTAGTTGAAATTCTGAAGGGCGTGGTCGGCGAACTCAAGGAGATGGCCCGCTCGGAAGCGATTATCGGGAAACCGATAACGATCGGTGACCGGACTGTGATTCCGGTCGTAAAGATTTCAGTCGGCTTTGGCGCCGGCGGCGGCCAGGGTGAGGCCGAAAAGACCGGCACCGGCTTCGGCGGTGGCGGCGGCGGTGGCGCAAAGATCGAACCGTCGGCCTTTATCATCATCGACAAGGACGGTTTTAAAGTGTTGCCGGCCAAAAAAGGCTCCTGGGAAGGGCTGATTGACACTATCCCGGATCTGGCCAAAAAAGTGTCCAAGCTCAAGGACAAGTTTGCGTCCGACAAGGGCGAGGGCAAGTCCGGCGGCTCCAAAGCATCGAACGACACGTCCGCCGAGAGTTCATCGGACACCGAACCCCCGGCCGACTACTAGGCCTTTCCTTCCCAAAGACATCGCACAGCACGGTCGCCGGGGACGCTCCCGGCGGCCGATGCTGTCGCCCGTGCAATTTTCTCCAAAAGTGGACCTTTCCGTGAACAAAGCCTGCCTCAAGCCGGTTCATATAGCAAATGGTGCATCTATGTGACCGAAAAAGCGGGAGAAAGAGATGAAATCACGAAGTTTACTTCTGGGCGCCCTGATGGTTCTGGTGCTGATGATGGCCTCCGGCCCGCAGCTCAAAGCCCATTGCCAGATTCCGTGCGGTATTTACGACGATGAATTGCGGCTCAACCTGATGGCCGAACATATCACGACTATCGAGAAATCGATCAACCAGATCAACGAGCTGTCGGCCGCCGGTGACAAAAACTACAATCAGCTCGTCCGGTGGGTGATGAATAAAGAAGATCACGCGAACGAATTCATGGACATTGTGACTCAGTACTTCCTGTCACAACGTATCAAACCGGCGGTGCCGTCGGACGGCAAAGCGTATGAAGAGTATGTCCTGAAAACGACCCTGCTGCAGAAGATGATGGTTTCGGCCATGAAGTGCAAACAGACCGCTGATCTGGCCAATACCGCCAAACTCGCCGAGTTGCTGAAGGAATTCCGGGCCGCCTACCTGGGCGCCGACGGCCATCAGCACTAAGATCCTTGTTTCTTATTCGATGCCAATAGAAAGACTCCCGGGGTTTGTACCTCGGGAGCCTTTTGTTTTTCAGTCCGGTAGATATACAGGGACCGGGTACGAGGCTCGAAGAAGAATCGATACGTGTCTGCCCGTACCCAGCGGCGGGCTGAGCAGCAGGGACTCTTCTCCATAAATGAACCCGACTCCGGGCATTAGCAGAACTCGCCAATATACTTCTGCGACGTTTTCGGTCGAGTACTCCCACACGCCCGCGAAATTCCCGGCCGGTACGGCAAACGGGGTGGGCAGTATCCTGACCGTCCGTTCGTAAAGCAAATCTCCTTGCAGTATGGTAGAAAAATGAATTGCCGTGTCTGCCGCCGGGATGAATTCCGGTTCGGCATAGTCTGCCATGTCGCCTGACTGGTGCGTATACACAGTGTCGACAACTAAGGCCATTTCGTTTTCAATGCCAAACCAGTGGTGACTCAGAACGTACCAGCTTCCCACGTCGGTGTCATCGACCATTTCCGTGACCACCACGCTGTCGGTCGACACGATGATGCTGTCCAGCGCCGGAATGTAGATTGTGTCTTCGTATATCCAGTAATTGTCGATGCCAAGCGGAATTACCGGCGGTGGCCCATAGTCCATCCCGTAGTAAATGATGCTTGACGTAACGCTGCTTTTGGGGTGGTGCAGCACCAGTCGAATGTCTCCGATATGGCCGTAAAGCTGTTGGTAGTATTGCTTGATCGGCGAAATGTCGAAATGCACGGTTTGTGTGATAAGAGCGTCGCAGGGGTCCTCCGCCGAGGTGTGTTTCAGGTAGAGATCCACCTGGGCGGGAGTGGACTGAGCAATGTACGCCGGGCTCATATAGAGCAGGAAGTAGTGATTTACGCAACCGCCGGAGTACTGGGCGTTGAAAGTCAGCGTATCTCCGATTATTGACAGGCTGTCGAGCACCGCCCCCGAAATCTCAAGCAGGGGGCCGGGATCATCGGTAATGATCACCTCCGGGACCGGTTCGGTTCCTGCGGGCGATGGACGAATGGAAATGGTTGCCGAGTACTCGATTTCCCCGCGCTTGGTGATGCTTGGGTAGGGATCGAGTGACTGCACCCAGATTTCCAGACCAGCGGCATGGATGACCTCCGCCGGATTGGGGGATGGGGGAGTGGCCCCGAAATCTCCGTATTTGGGCAGGGTGACCTGGACGGTGTCGTTAATCTCCAGGACCACCTCAGCCATCCCGGGCCACACACACAAGGCGCCGATAGGACAGCGGGTGTCAAACGGGACATTGGCAAAGGTTACGTCGACATCAAGCCAGTGAAGATGCTGTGTTTCACCCAGCGCGATTACGATGGGTTCGAAATAGGTGGGGTCTATCGGACCGCGGTTGCCGTCCTCGGTGCAGGCGGGCAGCAGCCCCAACAGACACACCAACAATGCGATAGTGAGTTTTGATTTGTTCATATTGGCGGTTCTCCCTCGTGTATGTAATAAACGTTGCAGGGGCTGTTTTGTCAAAGAAATGGCTGTCGGGGATCAAAACCAGGACAGCCCGGGTGACAGGTGAGGTCTACGATTGACATGGTAACGTATTGACAGGTAATGCGTTACCGTGGGAACTGCGGCGTCCTGCGATTGTTCTAGGGGGTGAAGAAATGTTTGGAAACGTACACTAAGTCGTGTATATTCATGCGGCAGAGTGAAATGCGAGGATAACGGCTGTTCATTTTTTGAACTGTCTGACGATAAATTACAATGATAGGAGTTGTTTTGCAGTACAACTGGGTGTTGTTGATGACTCAACCCGGTGGCGGCGGCGGTGGGGGAACCTACCAGATGCTGATCTGGTTTGGGCTAATGATAGCGCTGATGTATTTCCTGTTGATTCGCCCACAGCGAAAAAAACAGAAGGAACACGATAAGCTCCTTAGTGAGCTTAGCAAAGGTGATAAAGTAGTGACCACCGGCGGCATGTTTGGGACAATTCACGCGATAGATGAGAACCGGGGACGAGTAGTTCTGCGTATCAACGACCAGACAAAACTCGAATTCCTGAAATCATCGATTGCCGCCCGGGTGGAAGGTTAAGTTTGCAGCATTAGGAGTTACCGTGGCTGAGCGGCCAATAGTCATCTACGGCAACCCCGTCCTGCGGGAAAAGGGAAGCCGGGTCGAAGAAATCGACCAGGAAACAAAAGACTTGGTGTCCGATTTGATGGACACCCTTAGACGGGCCCGCGGATTGGGTCTGACGGCGCACCAGATAGGTGTGGCCAAAAATGTATTTATAGTCGATTTTTCGGCGATAGACATCAATGAAACCCTGAGGGTCTTCATAAACCCGGAGATTATCGAGACCAGTGACGATCTCGAAGAGATGGAAGAAGGTTGCCTCTCGTTTCCGGATCTGTACATGAAGATATCCCGACCCCGGCAAGTCACGGTCCGTGCGACCGATATTGACGGTAATCGGTTTGAGATTACTGCCCAGGGGCTGGCGGCCAGAGCCATTCAACATGAGTACGACCATACTCAGGGTGACCTGTACATTGATCATGTATCGCCGTTGACCAGGACTATGATAAAGGGTCGCCTGAAGAAGCTGGCGGCCGCGTCCTGATCCGACACCTCCCTTTTCGATCAGAGCGGCGTTTCTGTCGACGATCTCGCGTTCGTTGAGCTGCGGTTCCATGCACATGCGTATTGTATTTATGGGTACGCCGGAGTTCGCCTGTGCGAACCTGACTTGCCTGTGCCAGAGCCGCCACGAGGTGGTAGGCGTTGTCACCGGTCGCGATAAACCGACCGGGCGAGGGCGTCGCCTTGCTCCCACATTGGTTTGTAATGAAGCCGCGCAGCACAAGGTGCCGGTCTTCAAGCCCAAATCACTCAAAAGCAAGGCGCTGCACGATGAGTTGCGGGCGCTTGGCCCGGACCTTTTTGTCGTGGCCGCCTTCCGCGTCCTGCCGCCGACCCTGTTTGACCTGCCCCGGCTTGGATCAATCAACATCCACGGCTCGCTGCTGCCGAAATACCGGGGTGCGGCACCGATCAACTGGGCTCTGATCAATGGAGAGAAGGAAACCGGGTTAACCAGTTTTTTTCTAAAAGAGAAAGTAGATACCGGTGATATGATTTTGCAGGAAAAAATCAGCATCGCCGATGACGAAACATTTGACACCCTGTATGACCGGCTGTGCACAATGGCCGGACCGTTCCTGCTGAAAACTCTCGACCTTATTGAAAAGGGAGAGTCGGCACCCATTCCACAAAACGACACAGAGGCAACCCCCGCACCCAAACTCACGCCATTCGACGCTCTGATAGATTTCGGGCTTCCGGCGGAGAACGTGCGGAACTTTGTTCGCGGTATGGCTACCAGGCCCGGCGCCTGGACCTGGTTCCGCGGGAAAAAGACGAAGATACATGCCTGTGTGGTCAGCGATTTTCCCCCCGATCCAGCCGCGCGACCCGGCACCGTGCTGCCATCGCGCAAGAAACTGCTGGTGCAATGCAATAATTCAGTGGTGGAGTTGCTGAAAGTTGTACCCGAAGGCAAACGGGAGATGGATGGAATGTCGTTCAGGAACGGTTTCCGGCCCGAGACAGGCGAGGTATTTGGGGATGTCAGCCAACGGGGGCAGGAGAATCAGTGAAAAAAGAACTAGTTATCAGCTCAACCGAGTTTGAAACCCGGTTAGCTATGATCGAAAACGGACGGCTGGTGGAATTGCAGGTTGAGAGACCGGATTCCGACCGTATGGTCGGCGACATTTACAAAGGCAATATCAAAACCGTGCTTCCGGGCATGCAGGCCGCCTTTGTGGATATCGGTATGGAACGAGCGGCCTATCTGCACTCTTCCGATATCGGAAAGGTGTACAAGGACCGGTTTGGTTCCGATGTTGCCGATGAGGAAGAGGCGCCGGCGGAGATCATCCGCAAAACACGCCGCGCCGGCATCGAAACCGTCCTCAAACGCAACCAGGATATCCTGGTGCAGGTCATCAAGGAACCGATCTCAAACAAGGGACCGCGCATTGCCTCAGAGATTTCTTTGCCGGGGCGTTACCTGGTAATGGTTCCCGATGACGACCACATCCGGCTGTCAAAGCGAATCAGCGACTGGGGCGAGAAGAAACGCCTTCGCAAAATAGTCGAGCCGCTGCGCCCGGAGGGCTTCGGATTGATCATCCGTACCGAAGGCGAGGGCAAACAGGAGGCTGATTTCCGTGCGGATATCAAGCGCCTGCTGCGTTTGTGGACCAAATTGAAACGCAAGGCCGATACCATGCCGGCTCCGGCGCTTATTCACAAAGAAGCCGAGATGATCGTTTCCATGATTCGCGACGTGTTTACCGACGACGTTGAAAAGGTCCTGGTGGACAATCGCGAAGACTACAAAAAGATAATCAGCTACGCCCGGCAGGTGGCTCCGCATCTCAAAAAGCGGGTGGAGTTGCATCGAGGTGAACAGCCGCTGTTTGACCTGTATAAGCTTGAGGGCGAGATCGATAAGATGTTGTCGCGCAAGGTGTGGATCAAAAAGGGCGCGTACCTGATTATTGACCAAACCGAGGCGATGGTTACAATCGATGTAAATACCGGTCGCTTTGTGGGCCGGCGGGACCAGGAAGACACTATCTTCCAGACCAATCTGCTGGCCGCTCAGGAGATCGCCCAGCAGGTCAGATTACGGGACATTGGAGGGCTGATAGTCTGCGACTTTATTGATATGTACAACCGGGATAACCGCCGCAAGCTGTACGAGGCGTTTTGTGCCGCTTTCAAGTACGATCGGGCCAAACGGGGTATCAATCCGGTGACCGAATTCGGTCTGATTGAAATGACCCGGGAGCGTGTTCGCCCGTCGCATATGCACCAGTTGTCCGAACAGTGCCCGTGCTGCGACGGTTTGGGCCGGATCATGTCAAAAGACAATATCGCCACCAAGATCGAGCGATGGTTCACCCGGGCCAAGGCGGCTCGCAAGCACAGGGATTTTCACCTGGTGATTACGCCCGATCAGGCGGTTATGATGATGGACGGCGCGGTAGACCGCATCCAGCGCGTGATGAAAGCCCACAAATTTCGGATAAACGTCATCCGGGATTCCACGCTCGCAC
Organism: Candidatus Zixiibacteriota bacterium; assembly: GCA_018816665.1. Classification (GTDB taxonomy): domain Bacteria; phylum Zixibacteria; class MSB-5A5; order GN15; family FEB-12; genus JAHIVM01. The sequence continues at coordinate 2,749 of JAHIVM010000425.1, read as the reverse complement.
AGACCGAATACCGGATGTACGAAACGGAACACAACACGGAAATAACGGAAATGTACGACGCCTAGTCGTTCCGTGTACACAGATTTCCGACAAACGCGGTCACCCCGACCGCGTTTCTTATTGGGAAAGTTTTTGCTGCATGTCCTCACGATTTGGTATATTGATAGTACTATGAACCGGGGCGCGAACATCGAAATCGAGATCAAACTTCAGCTCTCCTCGTTTGCCGAGTATCTGAAGCTGCTGGGGTTTCTGGGGGCCGCCGACCAGCAACAGCAGCAGACCAATGCTTTTTTTGATACGCCGAATCAGGATTTCAGTGAGGGAGGATGGGCATTGCGGGTGCGGGCCGATAACGACCGGGGCTTTGTAACCGTCAAAGGGCTGTCATCGCACAGTGGGGCCGCCGCGATTCGGGAAGAAATCGAGGAAGTGGTCCCGCGCGGGAAGGCCGTGGAGTTGATCGGCGGCTATGGGGATCTGTTGTCCGTGGAGGGGAAACCCATCGCGTTTCTTCTCGAAAAATACCCCAAAGCCACTGTCGTCAAGCTGACCGAATTCAACAATCTGCGCACGATCAAGCGGCTTCGCCTGGGCGATCATGACTTCGAACTGGCGGTTGACAAAACCGAGTTTGCCGACGGGTCGGTGGACTATGAGCTGGAGGTTGAACTCGAGGACCAGCGGCAGATCGATACGGCGGAGGATGCGCTTCGACGTCTGTTTCATTCGCTGGACATACCGTTCGAGCGTCAGGCGCGCAGCAAGTATGAGCGAGCGCTGGAACGGTCGGCATCTGTGTCGGACTGATCACACCGGTGCGAACGTACATCCGCGCGCTTATCGGGCGTGCGTTTTTGTTTGAGCTAACTTCATCGAGATGGCTATATTGGGGTCCACTAACAGGAGAGCCGGATGAGCAAACAGAGCGATGAGTTCTCAGCCCAGCGTGAGGCGCTCAACGATATCATTCTGAATCGCGATGACATCAACATCAAACGTTTTTTTGCGCTCGACGGGGCCGTGTATCGGGATGGCGCCCTTAGTGCCAAAACCAAGGAACTGCTGGGACTGTCGGCCTCGCTGGTGCTCCGATGTGATGACTGCATCAGTTATCATGTCATCCAGGCGCACAAGAACGGCGTCACTGATCAGGAATTCGATGAAGTTATGTCGATAGGATTGGTGGTGGGCGGTTCAATAACCATCCCGCATATCCGTCGTGCCTACAAACTCTGGACCGGCTTAAGCGAATAGTCGGGAATCTGAGGAAACCATGGGACGCAGAGAACTGGGCTGTCGGATCGCGGGGCTGTGGCTCCTGATGTCGATTTCGGTGGTCACTTACGACGTGGCCGCGACTACAATAACGGTCAGTCGGGAGTCAGACCTGCAACGGGTAATTGACTACGCCGCCCCGGGGGACACACTGCTGCTTGGGGCAAAATCGTTCGAAGCCACTCCGACCAGCTTCATCGAGCCGTTGTGTGGCAACTGCACCGAGACACAAACCGAGGTGCGTGCTACCTGCGGGTTCATCATCAAAGACAAACAACTGATTATCCTGGGTGCCGATCGGTCCGAAACAAAACTGATAACCCGGGCCGGGTACGGACTGTATGTTGAGAACGCCGACGGTACCGAAATATCCAATCTCACGATTACGGGCGGCCTGCGCGATGGCGACGGCAACGCAACCGATGCCGCGATCGTCGTACGCCGATCTCACGTCAGCATCGACCGCGTGGATATCCGGGACAACAACCATCGCAGTCCTGATACGACGGTCATTGTTGGCATTGGCGGGATTATCGGGCGCGAGGGCGCGGAATTGGTTATTCGTGATTGCGTTATCGACAATGTCAGTTGGGACGGCATTGCGCTATATCGCGGGGCCACGGCGACTGTGACCGACTGCACCATCAATAAGGGGCGGGGCGCCGGAATTGGTGTGACCTGGGACGCTACCTGCATTGCTTTCCGGAACCGGGTCTCCGGCTTCTGGAAAGGGATCGGATCCTTTGGCACCTCGACTGTAGTGGCCCGGAATAATGTGGTCCACGACAACCTGGGTTGGGGAATGATCGCCACCGGTCAGTCTATTCTTGAGGCCACCAACAATGTTGTGCACCACAACGGCAACTGCGGAATTGCGCCGTGGTCGACCGCTGCCCGGGGACGGTTCATTAACAATATCATCACCAAGAACGGCTGGCGAGATCAATGGGTCTGTCCGTGCGTCGGCGTATGGAATTACGGCGACTGGGCCAAGTGGACGTTCCAGAACAACATAGTCTGGGGCAACGAAGCCGGAGAGTACGAGGCCATCTGGGAACAGACAGGGCTGAATGGCAACTTGTCAACAGACCCTATGTTTGTTGGCGAGAACGATTTTCGGCTGGAGGAAGGCTCGCCGGGTCGACATGCCGGTGATTCTCTGATATTTAATCTTGACGGATCCCGGTCTCATATTGGCGTTTTTGGCGGACCACAGGCTGCCGGCGAATAGGTGGGCCGTCAGATTTGAACAATATCGTGCCCCGATTGTGAATCGTCGTCTGTTCCTGCACAATGTCGAATGCCGGTAACGTAAGTTTTAAGTAACATTTGCCGAAAATATACCGATTTAATGTCCTAGAGAAGAAAATGCACTAAGCTACCAATCACATATGAATTCTGAGGGAGGCAAACGAAATGAAGCGTTTGTTATTTCTGTTGATGATGGGACTTACAATGACGGCCCTGCTGG
>JAHIVM010000424.1 GCA_018816665.1 Candidatus Zixiibacteriota bacterium | reverse complement strand
GGGCCAGTCGCTCGGCTGCCCCAGGATGACCAGCGATCCGCCGTATCGGAGGTAGTCTTCAAGACGTCCCTTGACCTTGCTGAACGAGGGATTCGCGCGCAGAGCACCCGTACCCACCACAATCACATCGTAGGCGTCAAGATCGCCCGTTTGCAGCGCTCGGTCCGTGATCGGGCGGAATTTCGCCCGGGTCATCCGAAGGATGTCTTCCAGCATGCCGGTCGTATCGGGCAGAAAGCCGATGCTGATCGTGTCGGGGATATCGCAGGCGGCCACGCGAATGATCCCGGTGTCGGCCGCCGCAACGCGACCCTCGATTGACAACGTCACACTCTGCTCGTGGATGCCCAGCTCAAACAAATTGGAGATGGAAAACGGTATGCGCACCGTTTCGGTCCGGCGCCCCTTCTCCAGCGGTATGGTCTGGCGATACGCTCCGGCAAAAACACCCCGCGGCGTCACCAGATCCAGTCGCGCTGTACCGTGATAATGCATGGCTTTGGTGATGATAACTTTCCAGTTCATCGACGACACCACTTTGTCTACGTTCACCCGGGCCTGGGGCGCCACAAAATGGAAATCGGGTTGGAATTCCACTTTGAGATCCGGACGTTCCCAGATGGGCAGCGCGGACTGCAAGGTCAGCGGCACCGTCCCGTACACTATGTTGGCCGTGAAAAGCAGAGACTCCGGCATCTGTGCCTCCAGCCGGTCGCGATCAATGTCCACCAGGTATTCCTGTACAAAGGACTGATGCGGTTGCACGATGTGCGACACCGAGTCAAGCACCATCACCGGATCGCCCCAATAGGGATGAAACCGGACGTATGACAGTTCGATTTCCTTGGGACCGTTGACCGACAGGGCCGCACGGAACTTGAGCCGGGGTCCGTGGGGCGAATCGCGCAGAACGATCTTGCCGTTCCAGTCCATACCCATTTCGGTCAACACTGCCTTCTGGGCCCGGTCGGTCAGGCGATTGAGGTAACTCCTGAAGCCGTCCAGCGAGGTCAGTCGGCTGTCGGATGCCGCCTGATCGGCCAGCGTCATCAGTTGCTTATAGCCCGTAATCAGGTAGTCGATTTTCTGCACGCCCTGCGCACCCTGCGCCAATGAGAAAAACGATATGAAGTTGCGCGCCCTATTCACCAGCGAGTTTCGCACGGCACCATCGTCGAGCTGGCTCTCAAACAACGGTATCAGCCGGAGCTGGTCCATTCCGGTGAGAAAATCAGGAACGGTTGTTACCGCAGGATTGCCATCGTATGTCAGATTGTAGCGGACAATCTTTCGTTGACCGGCATACTCGTTCTGCCACCACGAAAACAGGGTCGGGATTTCGGCCAGCATTCTCGTGCGATACCGCTGGAACAGCTCAAACCGGTTGATATTGGTAGCCCCGGCCGCGGGGACGTCATCAGCCAGGCGGAACATACGCCGAATAGCCCAGATCGGTGAGGGGCGGGCGGCCAGTTCCGTCAGGCGTTGTTCCAGGAGCGGGTAACCGTTCTGGCTGCCTGTCTCCCCCAAAATGACAACATCGGGGAGTCGCTGCTCGAACAGCCGAATCAGTGCCGAGTCCAGCAGGGTAGAGTCCCGCGAATCAAACAGGAGCCGATTCAGGAATATCTCCCGGTCCGGAATTTCGTCGGTTTCCAATCGGTAACCGTCGCCATTGCCCAGGGTTAGCAAATCCACCCGGGCGTTGTGGGCATCATTGAGATAATACAGCGTCGGCCAGTCAATCGACTCCGGTTGCTGGTAGATGTACAGCACCTGCACATCGCTCAACGTCCGCGAGGTCAGATCTGCGGCTCCGACGGATGCTGTCACAGCCAGCAACACAACGAGGGCGGCCGGGATCAATCGGCCGCATATGGTTCTCAGCAGGGTAGTAACCGATTTTCGCATGGGATAATATATCGCAATGTTCAAATCGATGTCAAAGTTGAAAACTCCGACCAAAACCATCCCGACTCACCGGAGTGTTGCTTGACACGCACAGCTAAACAGCCGATGTTTGAACCCTGCACTCTTATGAAGGGATGTTCCTATGGCAATGGAAATCGAGGTCATTCAAGGGGATATCGTTACCGCCAACACCGAGGTCATCGTAAACGCGGCCAACAACGAGTTCTGGATGGGAGCCGGGGTCGCCGGAGCCATCAAAGCCGCCGGCGGCGTGGTGATCGAAGAGGAGGCGATGAACAAGGCGCCGGTCATGCCCGGGACGGCCATCGCCACCACGGCGGGGAAGCTGCCGTTTTCGTATGTCATTCATGGTGCGGTCATGGGGCAGAATTTACGCACGAGCAGTGACCTGATCCGTCGAACCACTATCGCCTGCCTCAACCTAGCCGAAAAGCTGGGCGTGTCGTCGATATCATTTCCGGCCTTTGGTACCGGAGTCGGTGGTTTTCCGGTGAAAGCCTGCGCCACTATTATGATAAAGGCCGTGCGCAGCTACGGCACCCAGGTCAAAAAACTGCAGCGCGTACAGTTCTGCCTGTTTGATGATGTCGGACACAAAGTCTTTATGGATACGTTGAGAGATATCAGGGCGGCCGATCAGCGCGTTTAACGAATTCTGATCTTGAACTTACCCACGAATGCTACCGCCTCGCCGGAGGCGTTTTCGTAGCGGGCATCAAGCGTGCCGAACAGGTGCTTTCCGGGAATCGAGTCCACCACCAGGGTCCCGGACCGGCCGAAATACATCCGGTCCTCAATCGACAATTCATAATGCTCCATCAACTGCACAAATGAGTTGTTGATCACACTGATCGTGTCCGGCTCAGGGCGGCTGGGCAGTTGCAGAAAAACGCTGTACCGGAGATAGGTATCAAACGCCACCAGCATATCGGGATTGTCGGAGTAGGTCTTGCCGCGGGTACCGGTCACAAGGATGGCACAATTGCCGGGCCCCGGGGCCACCTTGTCGCGCCCCATGGGATCAGCCAGCATGGCGTCGGGGAGATACTGCGTGCGTTCGATTTTGACTTTCTGAAGTTCTTCGCCCTGCACCAGGTGAAAGTCAAGGCGATAGCGTGATGTGCAGGAGGCGACGGCAACACAGGCAAGCAAAGTGAGAATGGCAGCGAGCTTTTTCATATCAATACTAACGCCCCCGGACGGCGATATGTGCAAACCGGACCGGCCTACAAAGGCATTTCTACAATGCGATACTTTTTGTACATCCGCGCCCCCATGCCCTCGGCCCCCTTGCACATCAGTTCGTTGGTTTCCAGAATCCACGAAAGCTCGGCCCATTTGTAGCCCTTCTTCTGGGCCCGCAAATAGGTCTCGGTGAACAGCATGGAGTCGATACCCCGACGTTGGAAATCAGGCAGCACGCCGAAAATGACCAGCCGCACCCCGGTGATTTTGCTCCGGATTTTGGTGTGCCACAGCAGGCGGGCCAGGCCGAACGGAAAAAGTCTGCCCTTGAGCTTGATAAGGGCCTGGTTGATGTCGGGCACCGCCAGCGAAAACGCCACCGGCTTCCCTTGATGCTCGGCCACCAGCACGATATCGGGATCTATGACCTGTTTGAGGTTTTTCGCCATGTACTCGAACTCGGCATCGTCCATCGGCACAAAACCCCAGTTGTGCGCCCAACCGCCGTCGTACACGCTTTTCACCAGGCCCAGTTCGGCATCAAAGTCGCTCATGCGAATGGACCGTACGGTGATTTCAGAACGCTGCCGCAGCTTCTCCATGACCTTCTGGATACGCGGCGGGATACCCTGCGCACCCTCGACATAAAACGCCAGGAGATCCATGACTTTCTTGAGGCCGAATTTCTCGGCAAGACGCACCTGGTACGGCCGGTTGTACGTCATCATGACGACGGGCGGAGAATCAAAGCCTTCCACCAGAAAACCGCATTCGTGATTGGTGGAAAAGTTCATCGGGCCGCGCATCTTCTCCATTCCCTCTTTCTTGAGGGTGATCATGGCTACCTTGAGAAGCTTCTGCGCCACCTCGAAATCGTCGATGGTATCAAAAAACCCGAAAAAGCCAACCTGCTCTTCGTGATAGTCGTTGTGACGGAAATTTATGCAGGTCGCCACGCGGCCGACCGTCTCCTCACCACGTTTGGCCAGGAACAGGCGCGTCCGGGCGCCCCGATAGAAAGGATTTTTGTCTTTGTCCAGAAACTCTTTGCGCTCCATCAGCAGCGGCGTCACATAGTGGGGATCGTCCGCATACAGACGGTTGGGAAAGGTAATGAAGTCTTTCCGTTGCGCCGATGACTCTACCTCTGCAACTTCTACACTGGCCATATGATCAGGAGATCAGTCCCTTCTCACGTCCAACCTTCTTCATCACCTCAAGCACACGATCGAGGTGCCTGTCGGTATGGGTGGCCGTGTATGATGTGCGTATCATGGCATGTCCCGGCGGCACGGCGGGCTGAACCGCCGGATTGGCAAAGACGCCGTTATCGTACAAAGCCTTCCAGAACGCAAAACAATC
>JAHIVM010000423.1 GCA_018816665.1 Candidatus Zixiibacteriota bacterium | reverse complement strand
TTGCCGATATCGTGCAGCAGCGCGGCCTGCCGGATCACCTCTGCGAGATGCACGCCCATGTCGAGGCCTTCGGCGATGATCTTGGAGTACGCGGCCACGCGGTCGGAGTGGCCCTTGGTATACGGATCCTTCTGATCTACATCGCGGCCCATGGAATCAAACACATCGAGATACAACGACTCAATCGAGTGAATCACTTCCTCGGTTTTTTCCCGTTTGCCGTCGGCCTTGAGGCTGTTGTACGTATTGTATGAGGCCTCGAGATCGTTTAGGGCATCGAAGTGACGGCCCATCTTGCGCAGCAGGGTACCGCGTTCCAGCAGAACCTCGGCCTCGAGGTACTGGGTGCCGATTTCCGAGGCCAGGCGATAAGCCTGATCGAAACGCTGGAGGGCCGGTTCATGCTGGTTGTTTTCGCTGGCGATTTTTCCGGCGATCTTGTGCACCTCCACCATATGACCGTTGTTCAACTGGTTCTCCAGGAGATACCGTTCGGCCTTGATACAGTGCGCTTGTGCGAGATCCGCCCGCCCCTTCTTCAGGTAGAGATCCGCCAGGTTGATATCAACAATGAGCAGCAGGGAGGCATCTTTGATCTGCGTGGCGATCTCATGAGCCTCTTCAAAACAGATCAAGGCATCATCGGTCAATCCCTGTTCGGTCAGGGTGATGGCGACATTGTTTTTGGTATAAGCGCTTTTGCGGATCTCGTTCTCGGCCGTGTAGATATCGAGAGATTCCCGGTAGTGTTCCAGGGCCTGACGCCAGTCCCCGCGCATGTTCCGAATGGCGCCGAGATTGTTGACCAGGTCGGCATAGAGGAGACGTTCGCCGAGTTCCTCGGCCAGGGCTATCGCATTGTGATAAGTGAGTTCCGCCTCTTCAAATTCGCCCAGTTCGATATAGCTGACACCGAGATTGCGCAGGGCGCGGCACATACCGGCCTTGTCCCTGAGTCGTCGATGGGCGCCGATTGCCCTTTGGATGTAACCAAGGGCGCGGTCATGGTCACCCTGTTTGCCCAGCAACTGACCGATCTGGCCGAAGGTTTCGGCCTTGACCGTCAGGTGGGCGGAATCACGACAAAAACAGAGGATCTTCTGGTACTCTTCGATTGCGTCGTCGAGCTTGCCCAGCGATGCATACGCCTTTCCTTTGGCACGGTGCATCTCAAACCGCATGTCGAGAGAGAATTCCGGTAACCCTTTCGAGTCCCAGATGTCCTCCATGCTGTTGAGATAACCGAGCGCCCGGTCGAAGTCGAACGCGTCAGCGGCACCCCGGGCCAGGGACATCAGGTTTTCGAGCGTTTTTGCCCAATCCTGATCTCCCTGACCGGTGGCACCGTGACGTTCGTTGGGGCCAAAATCCCGATTGTCGTAGCGCAAAATCATCTTACCGTTGCGTTGTCCGTCGTTCCAGATGTTCAATCGTCTGGATAACTTCCTGGAAGCTCTTATCCATGCCGATTTGACGATACTGGTGAGCCGCCGCATTCAGTTTCGACACCGCGGCCTCATGGTTGCCCAGATCCTTTTGCAGTAATCCCTGCTCAAATAGGACATCGGTCTGCAGGGCGGTCAGATTGTGGTCCACCGCCATCCGATAGGTCTTCTCTAACATTGTATCGGCAGTTGAGAAGTCTCCGGTAGTCCTGAGAACCTTGCCTTCGATAAGATTCAGCTCGGTTTCCAGAGCCTTCGAGTTCAGACCGGGGAGTATTCGGCGGGCCGTGTCCACAACGGAACGTGCCAGCTGACATTCGTTCTGCGCGAGATAGCAACGCGAGATGTTCTGGTAGCAAATCTCCACCAGGTGCAGGTCTTTCTCGCTCAGGGCGATAGCCAGAGCCTCATTCAAATTGCTCAGGGCGGAGGAGTGGTCATGCAGTTCCAGGGATGTCAACCCGATATTCAGGTGCACGTAACCCTGCCGGATGACATTACCCGCGGCCCGGAAGTCGGCCAGGCAGAGCCCGAAGGTCTTGAGGGCCTCCCGCAATTCACCGGTAGCAGAGTTGATCGCTGCCAGAGTATTCAGAATCGTGGCGCGCAGTTCGTGGTCGCCGATCTCGGTCGCCCAGTCCAGCGCCTGTTCACAATGCTGTTGAGCCTCGGAGTACCGGCCCTGCTGGAAGCACATGTTGGCCCGGTTGCGAGCGCACTCAGACGCGCCTCTATATTCGCGATTCTCGAGAAAGAGCCGTTGACCTTCGAGGTATTCAGACTCAGCGGCGTCCCACCTGGATTGCATCATGAGCGCACGACCAGATTCTTTGAGCACCTGAGCACGGAAGGTGGCACTCTCTGAGGCCTGTGGCGATCCCAGAGCCGACAACAGCAGCTCCTGGGCGACCACCGGATTCCCCTGCTGGAGCCAGCCGCGGGCCAGACCGAGCAGTTGAGGACCGTCCATTATTCCCGACCCGATGTCGGTTGCCAGTCGTTTTGTTATTACCGTGTTCATCATTACTTTCTTCACGCTTCAAGTGTTTGATAACGACTTGCTGTCACTTAGTCTGAGATCAATCCATAGGCTGAGAAATGGCTGAGTTCGGCTGTCACGAGCTTGTTCACGAAGTCAACTTCACAAACGAGATCATCCCATTCGCCGGTCGCTTCATCGTAGTACCCTATGCGAATAGTCGACTCGTTGATGTTGCTCAGGTCGGCGCCACGATAGGACATCGTCACCTTCACCGGGACATCAAACACCAGACCGCTGGTACCAAACTCGTTGTAGAACGAATTGACATCGGGGATGTTGATGCTGAACAGCGTATCGTTCGCCACCGCACCCGGGGGAACCTCAAGAAGGACATCGTAAAGCACCAGACGGCCGCCATCGGCAGAGGAAACCACGGCTTCCGTGTACAGTTGACCGGGCACCAGCGAGGCCGCAAAAGCGGCGGAGCGTGTCAACACCTGAGGCTGGTCGACGGTCGGTTCATCGGCGGTCAACGGCGTGCGCGAGCAACCGGTGAACAGCAGAACCGCGGCCAGGAACAGCGTGACCCCTCCCAGAACCAGACTGCTAGACTTGCTTCGAGACATGTGTGTACTCCTTTGGGTGTATGCTGCAAAACCATTTGTCTTCGTATTCATGACCTTAGGCTTCGCAACCCCGATGCCAACACCGGCAGATACTGACAAGCCATTGTACGTCAGCCGGTTAAGTTGCAGGGAAGGGCCCCGACGGCCGTCAAGACCCGACCACAAAAGCGGAACGATCCGGACCGGCGGTCCTGCCAGCCTGATGATATCCTGATGCAGAATATTGAGTTAGAGGAGAAAAACTGTGCGCTGTATCGAAACGTTCCGCTACCGGGATTGGCGACGGTTTTGTTCCAGCCCGCCCGCCTCTATTATACGGCGCAGGCGGGGGCGGGAGATACCCAGGAAGCGGGCGGCCTCGGTCTTGTTCCAATTGAACAAATTCAGGACGTGATTGACCACTTGCTGATCGACGGCATCCAGGGTGATGCCCTGCGGCGGAATATCAATAATGATTTGCTGGCGGTCGGCAATCGTGATCCGGCCGGACTTCAGAGCGGTCGAGATGTCCTTTAGCCTGATCGACGTGCTCTGGCTGAGCAGGACTGCTCGTTCGATCACATTGCACAGCTCGCGAACATTGCCGGGCCAGGCGTACTCTTTCATTCGTTTCAGGGCCGCAGCTTCCATCTTCAAGCGCGGCTTGCGGTAGTTGGTGGTGTAGTACTGGATATAGTAGTCAACCAGCTCGGGGACATCGTCGGGACGCTCGCAGAGAGGGGGAACTTCGATAGTGAGCAGGTTCAGACGGAAGTACAGGTCTTCCCGGAAGGTCCCGGCCTTGATGGCTTCTTCCAGGTCCAGATTGGTGGCGGTCACCACCCGTACATTAATATCGACTTCGTCGACCGCCCCGACCTTGCGCAACTTCTTGTCTTCGAGGATCTTCAGGAGTTTGGCCTGGGCCGACGGAGACAGGTTTCCGATTTCATCGAGGAACAACGTGCCGTTCTGGGCATATTCGAACAATCCCGCCTTCTCAGTTTTGGCGTCCGTGAAGGCCCCCTTGACATGCCCGAACAACTCCGACTCAAAAAGCTCATCGGGTATGGCCGAGCAGTTGACTTCGACCAGGTTGTGCTGGGCGCGCAATCCCGAACTGTGGAGGATCTTCGAGATCAGGCTTTTGCCGGTTCCGGTCGGCCCCAGAATAAGCGCGCTGGGGAAATCAACGTCCGAAATAACGCCGATCGTCTCCCGGATGGCCTGCATCTGCGGCGAGACGCCGATTAACGCCCGGGTCGTGAACTGGCTGGAGGGGGTTGTATCCAGAGGCGCTACCTGCTCGACATCGTTCAGAAGAGCATCGATACGCTCCAGGCACTGATCGGCCGACAGGATCTCGGACACGCCGAGCTTGGCCACCCGTTTTGCCTCGTCAAGACTCGGTTCGGCGGCCTTGCCGATCAGTCGAATCCGGGCTCCCGCAGTGGCCACCGACATGAGAAAGCCGGCGTTGGCAAACCGGGGATCATCAAGATCGACAAACACCGTGGATGAATCGGCATCGGCCTGAAAGAGGGTGGGTTCGTCATGCCAGACGAGTGCCGAGGCGTGCTCGGAACCGCGCTCATCGAGAGCCTCCCGATCGTCGTCGGTAAGTATGTTTCCGTACAAAATCGTTTTGGCGGGCATGCAAACTCCTTATCGTGCGATTATCGGAACAAATTGACATTTCTGTAGTTAGCCGGTCTTCCGCCGGCCCGTCGGGGCGGTCGGCGGGGGAGCTATCCGGTTATCCGGCAGCGGGGTGCGTTGGCTGCGAAGTCGCGGGTAATTAGTGAAAAAAATCGCAAAGCCGGTTGCGTATTCGACTGACATGTGCTATTCTGTATATCAATTAATACGGTTCTTTGTGAAGGGGTTCACAATCTTTGGTTGCTGCCGTGATCTGCGTGGCGGCCGGGACACCTAATCTCAAGAGGATCTGATGCCACAAGAAATTTCCGACAAAACCATCAACGATCGCTGGCGCCGCAGGATCATGGAGATCAGCGGGGAGAACGTCTATCAGTGCATGCAATGCGGCACCTGTGCGGCGTCCTGCCCGATGGCCGATGATATTGATGCCTCGCCCCGAAAGGTTATGGCTCTCATTCAGTTTGGGCAGGCCGAGGCGCTCGATCACCTCAACACACCGTGGGTGTGCGCCTCCTGTCACATGTGTGTTGTCCGGTGTACCCGGGGGATTGATCTCCCCCGCGTCATGGAAGCACTGCGCCTGACCAAACTTCGCGACAATGTCGACCATGTCGAACCATCAAACTTGCAACCTGAAGAAGTCGTTGACCTGCCGCAGATTGCCATGGTATCCGGTCTTCGCAAGTTCACATCGTGAGGAGAGCCATGAAGATCAGTTACTATCCTGGATGTACCCTCAAGACCAAAGCCCGCAACCTTGAGGATTCCGCGCTGGCCTGCCTTAAGGCACTCGATATCGAGTTTGAAGAATTGCCGCGCTGGAACTGCTGCGGGGCCGTGTATTCGCTGGCCGACGACGACCTGATTCATCTGATTGCTCCCGTACGCGATCTGATCCGGGCCAAGGAGCGCGGTGCGGATACGGTGCTGACGTTATGTTCTATGTGCTATAATACGCTGGCGCGGGCCAACAAACTGATGGCCGAGGACGAGGAAAAGCGCGGCACCATCAACCAGTTCATGGATGAAGAGCCGGACTACTTCGGCGACCTGAAAGTGGTGCACTTTCTTGACTTCCTTCGCGATGACTACGGCTGGGACAAGGTCAAAGAAAAAGTCAAAGTACCGCTGACCGGTCTCAAGGCGGCCCCGTACTACGGCTGCACCCTGACCCGTCCGAAAGAAGTCGCGGTCGATCGTCCGGACAAGCCGACCATTTTGCACGACTTCCTTGATGCTCTCGGCGCCACCACGGTCGACTTCCCGTCGACTATCGAATGCTGTGGTACCTACCAGGTGCTCGGCAATCCGGAGGTGGCGCTGAAGCGGTCGCAGGGAATCCTTTCCGATGCCACCCTCCATGGGGCGGAAGCTCTGGCCCTGGCCTGTCCGCTGTGCGATTTCAACCTGGGACGACGTCAGGACCAGATGCTGGAGAAATTCGAGGGTGCCACCGAGGTTCCGATTTTCTACTTCACGCAGTTGCTGGCCGTGGCCCTGGGAGTTGCGCCCGATGACTGCCGGCTGGACCTGAACCGTCCGAGCGCGTTGTCACTTCTCAAAGATAAGCAGTTTATCACCGTGTAGCGGTGGGGAAACAGAACGTAGATAGTTCAAGATAAATGTGACGAGGTCACCATGAGTACCGAAACAAAAGAACTTGAAGTCAACACCGCAGCGAAGCTGATCCCCATCTATATCATGGGTAAGCAGTACATGGTGCCCGACAGCCTGACCATCATGAAGGCTATCGAGTATGCCGGTTACAAGTACATTCGCGGTTGCGGATGTCGCGGCGGCGTGTGCGGTGCCTGTGCCACCGTGTATCGTAAACCGGGTGAATACAAGATCCGGGTAGGGCTGGCCTGCCAGACCGTCGTCGAGCCGGAAATGTATCTGACTCAGATGCCGTTTTATCCGGCCAACCGGGCGACTTATGATTTCGCCGCCCTGGAAGGTAAATCGGAAGAGGTATTTGCACTGTACCCGGAACTGTTCCGCTGTGTTGCGTGCAACGCCTGCACCAAGGTGTGTCCGATGGATGTCCAGGTGATGGACTATATCGCCGCCATGAAACGTGGTGATATTGCCGAAGCCGCCCGCATCTCCTTCGACTGCATCCAGTGCGGCCTCTGTGCCAGCCGGTGCATGGGTGAGTTGCCGCAATACCATATCGGCCAGCTGGCTCGCCGTCTCAAAGGCGCGTACCTCACACCAAAGGCCGAACACCTGAAAACCATGGTCGCCAACATTGAGGCCGGACGGTTTGCCAAGGCTCTCGAGGAATTGAAGGCTACCGATGGTGAAGCCCTGCGAAATCTGTACACCGGGCGCGAGATGGAACCTGCCACGGCGGGTGAAGACTGGGCGCCGAAAGATTCGCAATTTCTCTAAGCCGACCACTTGATGTGAAAGAAGAAGGTAAGCTATGCCATATCCCGATAGTCTTAAGCAGCTTATAAAACAGGTCGAGGCTACCCGCGAGGAGCGGGTCAAGCGGAAACTCGCCAACGAAGAAGTGCCCTTTCTGAGTCTGGATGAACGCAAGGACATGCTGCAGTATCATCCCGATGTCAAAGAAGAAGGCCGTCGCGAACTCCAGGTCGGTCCCAGCAAAGGGTATCGTATTGCCCACGAGATGGCCGACATGCTGGAAGCCAAAACGCGGGTCGATCCCGCCAAAATCGACCTGAACAAAGTCGACTATGAAACCGATGTCCTGGTGATCGGCGGCGGCGGTGCCGGTACGGCCGCGTCCATTTACGCCTCGCAGAACGGCTGCAAAGTGATCATGGCCACGAAACTGCGCCACGGCGATGCCAATACCATGATGGCTGAGGGCGGTATCCAGGCGGCAACCAAAACGCACAAGGATTCGCCGTATTACCATTACCTCGATGTCATGGGCGGCGGGCATTTCAACAATGTCCCGGAACTGGTCGAAACGCTGGTCACCAAGGCTCCCGATGCCATCAAGTGGTTGGAGTCGCTGGGCTGCAACTTCTCGAAGTTCCCCGACGGCACCCTGAAAACCATCCACGGCGGCGGTACCTCGCGCAAGCGCATGCACTTCGCGGCCGACATTACCGGTGCTGAAATGATGCGGACCGTTCGTGATGAGGCGCGTAACCGCAGTGCCGACATTAAGGTGATTGAATTCTCACCGGCCGTGGAACTGCTGAAAAATGAAAACGGTCATTGCGCCGGCGCCATCCTGTACAACATGGAAACGGCGGAATACCTGGTAGTCAAAGCCAAGGCGGTGGTGATGGCCACCGGCGGCTGCGGCCGTTTGCACATTCAGGGCTTCATGACCACCAACCATTACGGCGCTACGGCCGACGGTATCGTCATGGGCTATCGCGCCGGCGTC
>JAHIVM010000422.1 GCA_018816665.1 Candidatus Zixiibacteriota bacterium | reverse complement strand
GATGATGAATATATGCAGTGCATGACCGGGATATCGGTGGATCGGGTTGTGGAAGGCATTCAGGCGCTGATGACTCCTGCACCCTGAGGATTCCGATTTGTTAGAAATCGCAAGCGCGGCCTGATCGGCCGCGTTTTTTTGTGGGGCTATTCGCCGGCGAAAAACTGCAGGTAGGCCAGGACGGCCAGTATTACCGAGAAGAGCACTCCGGTCAGGAATCCGGTTCTGAACGTATTCAGATCCGCGAAGGCGCCGGCCTTCTTTTTTTTGTCCCCGGTCAAGTCGGCGTGGCAGTGTTTGCAACGGGTGGCGCCGACCGCAATGACCTCTTTGCAGAAGGGGCACTTGGTTGTTGTTTTCGCGACTGACATGGAGGTAAGGTTGTGTGGTCGGGGACTCTCAGGCAACAAAAAAGGGAAGAGTCACCCTGGCGCTCTTCCCTCCGATTTGTTGAACTCACTCTTGACGCTGCCAACAACCTACTTCTGCTCTTCAGTATTGGTGCCGGACTCAAACCCGATCGTTTTACTGCCCATCTGATTCTGACCATGCACCTTGATCTCGCCGAACTGGGCCTCGAACTTTTTGATATTGTCCTCAAGCGTCTTCTGCAACAACTTGGCATGCATCGGGGTCATGATGATGCGCGACAACACCCGGGCTTTCGGCGAACGCGGCATGATCCGGGCAAAATCCAGAATCATTTCCGTCGGCGAATGAGTGATCATCGCCAGATTGGCGTAAATGCCCTCGGCTTCTTCAGGGCGTAGTTCAATATTGATCTGCTGCTGCGGCTGGTTGACCATTTGCTGTATCCTCTTGCATCGTAAGCATATATTTCTGTACTTGTGAGCTGTTCTGCATTGTAATATATTCGAGAGCCAAGTCAACCGATTTGTCTCGTTGAACCCCCCGGTTGGCGGCAGGCAGGAAAGGATCACATGGCGCTCAGCTCCGCCCGTATCACGGAAATCACCAATGCCATGGGTCGCGCCAACGTGCTCATTCTGGGCGATATCATGCTCGACGAATACTGGCACGGATCGGTGGATCGGATATCTCCCGAGGCCCCCGTGCCGGTGGTGGAAGTACAGTCGCAGCGGCATCTGCTGGGAGGCGCGGCCAATGTCGCCGCCAACATCTCCGCACTGGGCGACCGTCCACTGCTGGTAGGTACCGTGGGGCGGGATGACGCGGCCGATAAATTCCGCAAGCTGCTTGAGGACAAGGGCATATCGGGTGATTACCTGGTTGAGGACGGGGACCGAAAAACTACTATCAAGACCCGGATAATCGCCAACAGCCAGCAGGTCGTACGGGCCGATCAGGAAACGCGCGATGATCTCAGCGCCGAATGCGAGGCGCGGGTGTTTGATCGCATCCAGCAGGCCGCCGACCATATCTCGGGTATGATTCTCTCCGATTACGGCAAAGGCGTAATTACTCACTCGCTTCTGAAGAACGTGATCAAGCTGTGTCGCAGCCGGAAGATATATCTGGCGGTTGATCCCAAAGAAACCCGGTTCCATGACTACAAGAAGGTTTCACTCATCACACCCAATCACCATGAGGCGGGCTTTGCGTTCGGGCGACGGATCCGTACCGAAGCCGACTTGCTGGCGGTGGGCAACGGCCTCCTGGAGCAGCTGAAAGCAGAGTCGATTCTCATCACGCGCGGTGCTCAGGGCATGTCGCTGTTCCGGGTGGGCAGCGAACCGACCCACATTCCGACCTTCGCACGCCATGTATTTGATGTTACCGGTGCCGGTGATACGGTGATCGCCACCTTTGTATCGGCTATCGCGGCCGGGGCCGATCCCGTTGAGGCTGCGGTCGTGGCCAATGCCGGGGCGGGCTGCACAGTTGCCGAAGTCGGAACGGCTACGGTTGGTGTAGAACAACTGCGCAAGGAACTGGAACGAAATGTCAAAAACGGCATCCTGACGTCTGCCGAACCACAAAACTGAACCCTCGGGAGCCCTCTATGAAACGCCTCCTGCTCTGCACGGTATTTGTCTTGTTGCTTCTTTCTCACGGTGTTGCCCAGGATGACGTGATCACGTTTACGTTTGATCCTCCCGATGGTCTGACGTTCATGGCTCAGACCGTGTCCGAGCGCGTTCGCATCATGGACACATCCAAAGTGATCGACTCCAACTGGACGTTTTCGTCGCACCGGTTCAGCCACACCGTCGACGGATTCGAGTTGTCATCGACCGTCGATTCCTCCGGACTGTCGCGCAACGGCAGCAAGCTCAATGACCCCATGCTGCGGATGTTCGAGCACAACACCGTCACGCATGTCATTGATGCCGAGGGACGGTCGGTCGGCGTGCGGGGATATCACGAGCTGATTGCCCGCATGGATTCGCTGCTGAGCCCGGAACAGGCCGAGGTGATGAAACAAACGATGATGAACCCCCGAACGCTGGAACTGAAGGAAATCGCCGAATGGAACGGACGTATCGGCCGGCTTGCCGGTGCGTCAGTGTCGTTTGACCATGCCGTGTACGGTCTCGATTCGGTGGCCCTGCCCAGCGGCGCGACCCTGCAGTTGTTCGGAGCGCTCGAGTTGGTGGATACCGTTCGTATCGGAGAACGACTGTTTGCCAAAGTGAATATCGCCGCCTACTCGGACCCGACCAAAATGTATGGCCATTTCAAACTGACAGTCGACGATTTGAAGTCGATTTTCGGGTTGACCGACAGCACCATCGCCGAGGCTGCCGGACGATCGGTCCAGAGCGCCTCGGTCTCGGAGTTGCTTATAGAAGTGGCTACCTGCCTGGTGCGCGAAGAGCAGTTGCGTCGCAACCTGTTGCTGACCTTGCCGTCGCGCGATGGCAGCGCGCGGCGGACATCGCTGGTTGAGACCACGTACAAGAAATTCTGGTACAATCGATAGTTCTGTCGTCCGGTTGACGACTATGGAAATGGAAACAGCATGCTGGTAGCTCGCAGGGACGCAGAGGCGCTCGGACGCAGATTGCGACGTCGGAAACAGAAGATCGTGTTTACTAACGGCGTGTTTGATGTGTTGCATCGCGGCCATGTCAGCTATCTCGCGAAGGCTCGATCGTACGGCGACCTGCTGGTGGTGGGACTCAACAGCGACCGTTCCGTCCGCCGCCTCAAAGGTCCCGAACGCCCGCTTCAGTCTCAGCGTGACCGCGCCGAAATCCTGCTCGCCCTCAAAGCTGTTGACTACGTAGTGATATTCGGCGAGCAAACCCCCGCCCGGCTGATCGCCCAGATCAACCCCGATGTCCTTGTGAAGGGCGCCGATTACCGGATCGACCAGATCGTGGGAGCCGAGTTTGTGCAGGCTCACGGCGGGGTTGTGCGACGGGTGCGGCTGACCCCCGGTCGTTCATCCTCAAAACTGATTGCCAAACTGGGATAAAAGAGAGAGGCGACGGTTGCTTGCCTTTGGGCGTTGGCACCTGTTATATTCCTGCCTATGACTGACCTGCCCGATACCTCACCGGCTTCGCTGGTGGAAGAACTGGCTGCCGCCGGCTACTGGCCTGCCCGGGCTGCCCGACAACTCGCCGAGGGAAAGTTCTCCAATGCGGTGCAGATTTGCAAAGAGCATCTGGCAGCGCAACCGGACCTGATTTCGGGACGGCTGGTGTATGCCACGGCGCTGTTCCGAGCCGGGCAGCGAGAATCCGCCTCAGAGCAATACCACCAGGTCCTGGCCCGCGACCCGGAAAATG
>JAHIVM010000421.1 GCA_018816665.1 Candidatus Zixiibacteriota bacterium | reverse complement strand
GGGATATGGGCATGAAGGTGGTGGAGCAGAATATCCCGCGCGAGCTGCTGTACCTGGCCGATGAAGTCTTTTTCACGGGGTCGGCGGCAGAAATCACACCGATTTCACGAATCGATGACATAGAGATTGGATCAGGTAAACGAGGCTCCGTGACCAAACGGTTGCAGGACGCCTTTTTTGACATCGTTGAGGGTCGGGCCGAGGACAAATACGGCTGGATCACCCACGTCCCCGAATACAAAGGAATGAGGGCATAAATGAGAATTGCCGTCGGAGCCGACCACAAGGGCTTTCCCTTCAAGGAGAAAATCAAGGCGATGTTGACCGCGTGGGGACACGATGTTTTCGATTGCGGCACCGATTCGGAAGAGTCGGTTGACTATCCCGACTTTGGCTTGAAAGTCGCCCATGCCGTGGCCGACCATGTTGCCGAATACGGTGTGACGATATGCTGGACCGGCAACGGGATGAACATGGCCGCCAATAAGGTCAACGGGGTGCGAGCCGGCATGGCTCTGAATGTCGAGATGGCCGAGCTGACGCGGTTGCACAACGATGCCAACGTCCTGACCCTGGCCGCCAAGTATACCCCGGAAGGCCAGATTGAGGATATCCTGAAGGTCTTTCTTGATACGAAGTTTGAGGGGGGGCGCCACATGTCCCGGATTGACAAAATGATGGCCGAGGAATCAAACTGAGTCAGACAAGTCCCGGCATCCCGGTCTGAGACAACGGTATCTCTGAGAACGAACCAGCCGACGCCGTCCCGAGACTGCTCGCGACGGCGTCAATCTTTTGTCGTGTTTGACGTTACAACCGATTGACCCGACCGCCTATTTTGCCTACATTTGGGCTTATTGTCCAAATGGTAACGGAGGTTAACATGTCCTACCTGAAACAAATCGATCCTGAAATATACGACGCTATCTTCAAAGAAACGAACCGTCAGTTTACCAAGCTCGAGCTGATCGCATCCGAGAACTTCGTATCCGAGGCCGTCCTGGAGGCCCAGGGCGGAGTTATGACCAACAAATATGCCGAGGGCTACCCGGCCAAGCGGTACTACGGTGGCTGTGAGTTTGTGGACATAGCCGAGGATCTGGCCCGGGATCGGGCCAAACAACTGTTCGGCTGCGAACATGCCAATGTCCAGCCGCATTCCGGGTCGCAGGCCAACATGGCCGTCTACTTTTCGGTACTCAAGCCGGGCGACACGGTGATGGGACTCGACCTCTCCCACGGCGGGCACCTAACCCACGGTCACCCGATCAACTTTTCGGGCTTCCTGTTTGACTTCCATGGGTACCAGGTGGACAAGGAAACTGAAACGGTAGACTACGATCAACTCCTTGCCTCGGCTAAGGAGCTCAAGCCCAAAATGATCGTGGCCGGGGCCTCGGCGTATCCCAGGTTCTGGGACTTCGATAAGATCCGGGCCGCCTGCGACGAAGTGGGCGCCTACATGATGGTAGACATCGCGCACATTGCCGGCCTGGTGGCCTCCGGGCTGCATCCGTCACCGGTACCGGTGGCCGACTTCGTTACCACCACCACGCACAAAACCCTGCGCGGTCCGCGCGGTGGCATGGTTATGTGCAAGGAGAAATACGCGGCCGATCTGGATCGCATGGTCATGCCGGGTATTCAGGGCGGACCGCTGATGCACGTGATTGCGGCCAAGGCCGTGGCGTTCAAGGAAGCCCTCAGCGATGACTTCAAATCGTACCAGAAGCGGGTGGTGGCCAATGCCGACGCTCTCGCCAAAGCGCTTATCGCGAAGGGACATCGCCTGGTGGCGGGTGGTACGGACACCCACCTGATGCTCATGAACTTCATCGACATCCCAAAGGTGACCGGCAAGAAGGTCGAGATTGCTCTGGACAAGGCAGGTATCACCGCCAACAAAAACACCGTTCCGTTTGACCCGGAAAAACCGTTTGTGACGTCGGGTGTGCGGCTGGGTACACCGGCCATCACCACCCGTGGCGTGCAGCCGGAAGACATGGCCCAGGTGGCCGACTTCATAGATCGGGCTATCGCCAACCGTCGCAATGATGAGGAACTCGAGAAGATCGCGGGCGAAGTGGCTGACTTCTGCAAGCGCTTCCCGCTCTATCCGAACCGCATGCAGGAGGCATAAGATGCTGTTTCAGTTGACGATGTTTCCGACGTCCAAAACGAGCGGATCGGCATCGGCCGAAGTGGCTAAGGTCATCGACATCATCGATCGCTCCGGCTTGGCGTATAAGCTGGGACCGATGTCCACCTCTATCGAGGGTGAATGGGACGAGGTAATGACGGTGATCAATGAGGCCCGTCGTATGTTGCGTGAGAAGCATGAGCGCGTATATATCATCCTGACGATTGACGATCGGGAGGGGGCGACGGATCGCCTCTCAGGAAAAATCGACTCGATCGAACAACGGCTGGGAAGAGAGGTTCGAAAGTGATGGAAACTATCAGGGTCGTATTTATCTCGGTGCCTCGCGACGAGGCCAGTAAGCTGGCACGGAAGCTGGTCGAGGAACGACTGGCTGCCTGTGTCAACGTGGTCCCGAAAATCGAGTCATACTTCTGGTGGGATGACGCCGTGCAGCACGATCAGGAGTCGCTGCTCATTGCCAAAACGACCGATGACAAATTCGATGATCTGGCCGACTTTGTGGTTGAGAATCATTCGTTTGAATTGCCGGAGATTATCGCTTTTGAACTGGCCGGCGGTCTGACGGAATACATTGCCTGGATTCACCGGGAAACCGAATAAACCGTTACTTAGCGCATAGGAATCACTCTCGATGGTACGCTATATCAAACAAGCCCACGCGCGCGTTTCTGCCTGGCTGCGGACTCTGCCGCTACTGCTGATTATTCCCGCCCTCCTCATTAGCTGCGGAGGTGATGCCGAGTCGGATCGTTTGCTGGGACTGCTGGAGACAAAACTGACCGATGTTCCCATGCAGGCGGGTGCCTGGCGCAAGGCTACCGGCACCGAGAACCTGGATAGTGTCGACGTGTACGCGGATACGTGTGTGAGTCGGGGAGGTAAGCTCTCTCCGGACCTGTTGCTGAAGCTGGGCAACGTCATGCTGTCGCGCAACCAGTTCGCGGAGGCCCATCGGTACTTCACTCAGGCCTTAAACGATGCCAATCATGCGGGCGAGACTCAAAAGGCGGCCTTCGCCAACGGCAACATGGGCTTGGCCTGCATCGGCATGGACAGCGTTGAGGCGGCTATCGGCTACCTGGAACGGGCGGCCTCGCAGGAAGAGGAACTGGGTAATCTCGAGGCGCAGGCGATTGAGTTACGTCACCTGGCCATGCTGGTGCAATTGACCGGTGAGGGCGACGACGCGTTGAAGTACATGTATGTGTGCCGCGATATCTATCGCCAGATCGACAACCCGGAGCTACTGGCGGAGTATACCTGGAGCATAGGTTTTTCGCATCTCGTACTTGACCGTCCGGACAGCGCGCTGGTGTATTTGAAAGAGGCGCAGCAGTTGATCAAGGACAACAGCCTGGAAGATACGCCGCCGTTTCTCGACCAGGTGGTAGATTCTTTGTCACGGCTGCCGTGAGGGCGCTCCCCTACGCGGATCATTGAGATAAGCCCATGAAATGCCCTCACTGCGGACATGAAGAAGACAAGGTTGTCGACAGTCGGCCCCAGAAGGATGGTCTTGCCATCCGGCGCCGCCGGGAGTGCCTCAAGTGCTCCCAGCGGTACACTACTTACGAGTATGTCGAGCAGGGATCGCTCACCGTCATGAAATCCGACAACCGTCGCGAGGCCTACGACCGCAACAAGCTCATGCATGGCATCAAACTGGCCTGCAACAAACGACCGGTGACATCGTTTGAAATAGCCGCGATGGTCGACGACATTGAGGCTCTGCTGCATGCCCAGGGCGGCAACGAAATCCAGAGCCAGAAAATAGGTGAACTCGTGATGGCCAAGCTGCGCGGGGTGGATGAAATCGCCTACGTCCGATTCGCCTCCGTCTATCGAAAATTCGCGGACAAAGCTGAGTTCCTCGAAGAAATGAAGAAGCTGCTGGAGTAGGCGAGAGGCGGGTGCGTCCTGCACCCTCTTTTTGCATTTGACAATTCCTTACCGCGACGGCTATATATCTTCCTATGACGACACCCGTTGATCAGCCTGAGGAGCCCAAAGAAGAGAGCAGCGGCATGCCGTTCCTCGACCATTTGGAGGAGCTTCGCCGACGGCTAATCTGGGCGTTTCTGGCGGTTGTCATTATGTCCGCCGTGGCGTTTTACTTCTCCGATTACCTGCTGGAATTCATTCAGATGCCGCTCAAAGGCGTCCCGTTGCACAACATGCAGGTTACCGGAGCCTTTTACGCCTATCTCAAGATTTCGCTTTTTGTGGGGGTCGTTGCGGCCCTGCCGGTGGTGTTTTACCACATGTGGCGTTTTATCGCCCCCGGACTTTACGAACGGGAGCGGATGATGGTCATCCCGCTGGTCCTGATTTCGACCATCCTGTTTCTCATCGGTGCGTCGTTCTGCTTTGTGATCGTCCTGCCGCTGGCCCTGCAGTTCCTGATCGGGTTCGCTGAGGGACTGATCACCAACTACATCACAATTGACAGCTACCTGAGTTTTGCCGGGCTGCTCATGCTGGCCTTCGGATTCGGCTTCCAGATGCCGATTGTCGCCTATTTCCTGGGCCGGGCCGGGATCATTTCGGCCGGCTTCCTGGCCAAGGGCCGTCGCTATGCCGTGGTGCTGATCCTGGTGGCCGCCGCGATTATCACCCCGCCCGATGTCTTCACCCAGGTGCTGCTGGGCATCCCCCTGTATGTGCTGTACGAAGTGTCTATTATCGTCGTGCGGGTGGTCCAGAGGCAGAAATAGACCCCTTTCCGGCAGGTATGATAGTCTCTCATCATCATTGACAAGCTGCTTTCACTGTGGTACATTATCGCCACATAAGATTAGAAGCGGGCGTAATTCAGCGGTAGAATGCAAGCTTCCCAAGCTTGACGTCGGGAGTTCGATCCTCCTCGCCCGCTCTTTTTTTTTGTCCGATTGGACGGGTCAATACGACATGAAGGTGCTGGAAGTACATCCCGATTCTCCGCTCTTTGGATACGTCCGTCCGGGATATCGACTGCTTTCTATTAATGGAGAACCGGTGGCGGACAATATTGACTTCCGCTTCAAAATCACCGAAGAGCTGGTGGATATTCGATTTGAGGACTCCCGGGGACGGGAACTCGATTTCCAATTCGAGGACTATTCCGGCCTGGACATGGGGGTGACCCTTGACGATCAGAAGGTGAAATGCTGCAAAAACAGCTGCATTTTCTGTTTTGTCCATCAGCAGCCCAAAGGGATGCGCCGGGCGCTCTATGTCAAGGATGAGGACTACCGGCTGTCGTTCACTCACGGCAACTATGTCACGTTGTCAAACACGACTGAAGACGATCTGAAGCGCATTATCGATCAGCGATTGTCGCCGCTGTATATATCCGTTCACGCCACCGATGACACCCTCAGACGGTGCATGTTGCGGAATGAAAAGCTGGAACCGATCCTGCCCCGGCTGCAAATGCTTGCCGAAAACGGCATCCAGCTGCATACGCAGGTGGTGCTGTGTCCGGGCGTGAACGACGGCGCCGCGCT
>JAHIVM010000420.1 GCA_018816665.1 Candidatus Zixiibacteriota bacterium | reverse complement strand
TGGAACCTCAAACCGCTGATCCTGCATCATCATGAGCATTATGATGGTTCCGGGTATCCGATGGGACTGAAGGGGGACAATATCCCTCTGGGAGCAAGAATCATCTGCGTGGCAGACGTGTTTGATGCGTTAACCTCGGACCGTGTTTACCGCGCCGCCTTTGCACCTGCGAAAGCACTCGAAATCATGGCCAAAGAATCAGGTACCACGTTCGATCCGGTGCTATTCAAAAGCTTCGTCACCCTTATCGAAAGCGGCAAGGCGGATCTGGTCACCAACTCCCGCACCCGTCAGGACGAGATGTACAGCATCTGGTCCGAATGCCGTCTGGAGCAGGATCAGCCGGAAGACGATTCGGTCTCCCCGGCTTCTCCCGAAACCGCTCCGGTAACCGTATCCTGACGATACAGCGAGCTACGCCACGTTCTGGGCTGTCAGTTCCCGAACTGTTTTCAGCAAACGATCCCGGTCAACCGGTTTTTCAAAATACGCCGCCGGCGGTCTGACCCGCTTGTGCGATTCGATGTACCGTTTGAAGTCGGGTGACACACCGGTCACCATGGCGACCGGGATACTCGCTGTCTCCGGCGACTCCTGCAGGTTGCGGAACATGCGGATGCCGGATTCGTTATCCATGCTGATATCCAGCGTGATCAGGTCGGGATGATGCTCCTGGGCCATCACAAACCCCTCCTGGCCGTCGACCGCGGTGATTGTCTCAAAACCGTTGTCTTCGAAAAACGTGGCCATCCAGGATCGTTGATCCTGCTCGTCGTCTACAATCAGTATCTTCTTTTTGTTTGACATGGTTCACCTCCCACTGTCTATGTTCGAGCGTTTTTGTTCACAGATTCAGACCCGCTTCCGGCGCCCCGTCTTCCCCGGCCGGATCCGTCGTGACAGCCAGGCGTTTCCTCGGTATCATGACCACGAAAGTAGTACCGACATCGGGTTCCGATTCAAGTGTGATACTGCCGCCGTGCGACTGCGCGATCTTGTTGGCGATGAACAGCCCCAGACCGGTGCCCCCCGATCCCTTGGAAGAGAAAAACAGCGTGAACGCCTTTTCGCGTACATCCCGGGTCATCCCGATGCCGTTGTCGGCGATACGGAACTCCACCGCGTCCGGTTTGCCGGTGGCGGTTATCGAGACGTTATGGGATTCCTTCTTGCGGTCGAGCCGGCAGGCATCGAAGGAGTTGTCCACAAGATTCACCAGCATCGAGCGCAGCGCCCGGGCATCGGCCTCAAAGTGGCCGTCGGCCGTGACGTACTCCCGGGTGAACTCGATGTTGTGATCGACGGCCTTGGACTGCATCAGGTCGAACACTTCATCGACAATGGCCCGCGTGCGAGTTTCCTCCCAGTCCGGATCGCGATCCTTGGCATAGTAGAGGATGTCCAGTACCGTGCTGCGGATGCGGTCGACATTACGGAGCACCATCTCCCAGCCCTGGGCAGTACGCTCCTGGTCGTCTTTCTTGAGACCGGTGTTAACGAGATAGATACCGCCGTCCATGCCGTTGAGCAGCCCCTTCAGGTCGTGGGATATCGTGCTGATAATCATCCCCACCGAGGACAACTTCGACTGGAGCTGCCGAATCTGGGTGATGTCGGTGCTCATTTCAATCACCGAATTCACGTTGCCGTCGGCATCCCGTACCGGCGCCGTCGTAACCATGACATTCATCCGGTCACCATCGCGTTTGGTTACCACCTCTTCATGATGGTGCACGGCCTGATCCTCGAAAGTACTGCGCACCACGCAGGGTGAGCATTCCTTTTCCCGATGTTTGTACACTTTGTAGCACTGGCATCCATAGTAAGTGCCGAATGCCTCGCGGTGCAGACGGTTCGCCTCCACGATTCGCAGATCCCTGTCCTGAATGGAAATGAAACAGGGTACTTCTTCAAACAGCATGCGGTAGCGCTCCTGGCTATCGCGCAACTGATGCTGCAGCTGTTTGATTTCGGTGATGTCAGTCGACATCTCCATCACCCGGGTGATGTCGCCGTTGTCATCGCGGATAGGCGTCGTGTACACAATCACCGACACCTCGCGGCCGTCCAGCGTGCGCACAAGCTGCTCGCTCCGGTGCGGGTTGCCGTCGCGGAACGTCCGCACCACCGGGCAGTCCTCGCATTGTTCGGGACGTTGCTTGTACACCTGGTAACAGAAGCGACCGTCGACATCGCCGAACTCATCGTGAAACCGCTTATTGGCATCAACAATGCGCAAATCCCGATCCTGAACGGATACGAAGCACGGCATCGAGTCGAAGTATGTCTTATGGGTTGATTCCATAGTCACATCCTATTGCTTCCTGACGCCCTCCGGCTGGTGGTGGGCAACCTTGAGCAGCTTCTTGACGTTGAGCAACAATCCATCTTCCGTCACCGGCTTGCTGACAAAACCTTCCGGCGGCCGATGCGGCTTGTCGTAGATGAGCTTGCGCAGTTCCGGCTGACCGGTGATAATACACACCGGTATCCGCTTGAGGATGTCGTCTTCCCGTATGTCCGCAAACACTTCGCTGCCGTCCTTGTCCGGCATGCTGATGTCCAGGGTAATGAGATCGGGCTTTTCGCGGCGGGCTATTTCCATGGCCTCTGCGGCGTTGTAAGCCCGGAAGACGGTCGCGCCGTTGTCCTCCAGGACAGTGGACACAAAGGTCACAAAATCCGGCTCGTCGTCGGTAACCAGAATTCTCCGGCCTTGGAGATCCGATGCGGCGATCGGTTCGGCAACCGGCACGGTCACCTTCTTCTCGATTACCAGCGCGTTGGCGACCAGGTTCACCAGCTGGGTGACCTCCATGCCGAGCTTGTAGTGTTTTATGCAATCAGCCAGCCCGTCAACACAGTTGTGGCACGATGTTACCACGATCTTCGCGCCTGTGGCCGCAAGCTGATCAGCCTTTATTTTGGCCGATTTCAAACGTCGCGGCGTGTACTCCGACATGGACATGGCGCCGCCGCCGCCGGTACAGCAGTAATTCTCCGCCCGATTGGGGTACATTTCGCGGAAGTCCGTGCATACCAGTTTCAGCAACTCGCGGGGTTCCTCGGTGAGACCGCAACTCCGCGCATTGTTACAGGAGTCGTGGAACGTCACCGGGGTCGTGTTGCGGGTTTTGTCTACCTTGATGCGTCCCTCCTTGATGTAGTTCAGCATGGTTATAACCGAGCTTTCCATCACGAAATCGATATCCCACTGAGCCCAGTTCTGGCCCTCGCAACGGGTGGAACGGTAGCCGTGACCGCACTCTGAAATAACCAGCTTTTTGCCGCGCAGCTCCGAGACCTTTTCGTACAGCCGGCGAGCCACGGCGCCGCCGAGATCGTCATCGCCGGAGAACAGGCCGAAATTGGTCATGTCCCAGCCCTCGGAGGGCATGGTCCAGTTGGCACCGGCCTGGTGGAAGATCTTGGCGGCATCGGCGATCGTGCGCGGGTCATATTTAACCTCGCGCGGGTTGATTGAGTACACGATGTCGGCATCTTCCTTATCAATGGGAATTCCCGCGTTGGGATCTTCGAGTTCACCCTGCAGTTCCTCGGACATCCACTCAAGGGTATCGAGATAGTCCTCCTTGAGTACGCCCATCTGGTTGCCGATTTCCCACTGGTCTTTGCTCACCACGGCCACGCCCTCGGGCATGACCCCAACCGATACGAGCAGCCCACGGGCCATGCGGTTGAAGGTGGCATAATCAACACCCATCGGGCAGTTGATGGTGCAGCGGCGGCAGTTGGTGCATTTCCCGAATACCGTATCCTTCAGTTCTTCCAGGTCTTCGTCGGTATACAGGCTTTTCGCTCCCACCCACGCGGGAAACACGCGGCCGGTCCAATCATAGTGGGCCTTGAAGAACTTGCGAATGCGATCGGCTTTGTAGGCCGGTGCGTATGTCGGGTCACCCGGATTGGCCAGGACGTAGTGACAGGAGTCGGTGCAGTTGCCGCAATGGACGCAGGCGACCAGCGAACCGACGACCTGACGGTTGAGCTTTTTGCCCATCCGCTCGATGACTTTTTGTGCTTTATGTGATCGTTTCTCTTTGCTCATGATTCTCTCCGTTTGGCTGTGATCTCAGTTCCTCTCGTGTGCCCTTGCTCAGTTCACGCGACGCAACGGAAAGACGCCGCGCCGTCCAAGCGATTTCCCCAGGTAGTACCGGGTAAACGGATAGTACAGGTAGTGAGAGATTTTGCTGAACGGCACATAAATGAGGAAAAAGGCCGTCAGGATGAAATAGGTCAACAGGTGCCATTCTCCGCCGGCGGTGGAGTTCGGTACGGCGAGAAACGCAAAGGCGAACCAGACCGTCAGCAACCATAGCGAAAAGTGATCGTCAGGAGTGCTGATCGCCTTGACGTACGTGTCGGTCATCCGTCGGATGATCCGGATCACACCCACCAGGCAAGCCGCCCCGGTCGCTATCTGCAAGACAAGAACCAGAGTCGATGAATCAAGCAGTTGGGGTGCGTATGGGATGATGAACGACAGGGCGATGGCCGCCACCACGCCAAGATGGAACACGACAAACTGGCTGTACAGGAACATCTTGGTGCGCGTGCTCTCCATCCCCCAGGGCATGGCCACATTGGCCCAGGAGTAAATGAACCCTTTGCGCGGTGTCGTGTCCCCCAGCCCGGTGGCAGCCTGACGTTCCTTGCCAGCCTTGAAACGCATCAGCCAGGTCAACCGGGTGATGTACACAATTGCCATAATCCCCAGGGCAACCTCCTGAAGCGTGGTCTCCGAAAAGTGTAACAGATTACTCATGGCGGCTCCTTTATGCCCTGCCGTGCGCGGCCATGGCGGCCTCGAACGGTTTGGATTCGCGGTTGTCCATCACGCATATGGCGATATCGGTGATTTTGGGGCTGTTGTGCGCGTACGTCGACAGTGTCTCAATCATGATACGTGCGCTGACATCCAGCGGCACCCCGTAAAAGCCGGTGCCCATAGGAGGAAACGCCAGGCTGGTAATGCCCCTGGCCTCCGCCTGAGCGAGCGCGTTGACGATGGTCGTACGGAGTTTGTCTTCCAGGTTCTCCTCCTGAAAGCGGGGCCCCACCGCGTGGACGATGTACTGGGCTTTCATTTCCCCCGCTCCGGTAACCACCGCCTGGGTAGTCTCGAGGGTGTCATACTTCGACAATTCCTCCTGAACCGGCGGTCCCCCGCGCATTGCAATTGCAGTGCCATAGCCCGATCCCAGATTGAGGTCGTGACTGGCATAGTACACGAATGCCTCAATCTCCACATCCGTAATGTCTACTTTCATCAGGCGAATGGTCCCGCTGCCTGCCTGTACGGTTTCCGGCATAGTCTTGTCTCCTTCTTACCTATCTCCACATATGTTGCGTTCATGCCCACGGCACGCGAGCGATACGGGATTGGGACTTGACAAGAAAGGGGAATCGTGTAGACTGGAGGCAGTCAACACGAAGCACCTGCTTGTCGCCCAACCAGCGTGCTTCTGTTGTCTTCAGACCCGGTGGGTGCGCTTGCAGGCTATGCTCACCGGGTCACCTTTTATTGCTCGTTCTCCGCTCGTTCCTTCACCTATTGCTCAACAGCCGCCCTCCGATGACTCAGGCAGTCCTTGAGCTGCGTAAACGTAAACGGCTTTTTGATCCAGCCAAAAATCTCACCGTCGCAACAATCCCTGATATCAGCATTGCGCGAGGTAAGGAAAATGCGAGTGAAAGGAATCCGCTCGTCGGAGCTGAGATGGCGGCAGATATCGCGGGTTCGCGACGCTCCAAACGAGCAGTCGACTACCACGTAGTCGGGGCGGAATTTATCGATGATGGCGCCGCACTCGTATTCGCTTGAAGCGAAGCGCAAAATCAGGTCGCGATCGTTGGCCTCGTCCTGGAGCGTGTCGGCCAGCCGACGGTTGCGGCTGACAATCAGCGTGCTGGTACCCCGTCCCTGCATGAGCTTGTAGTACTCACAGGAGGTACAACTGGCGTGGCAGTGCAGTTTCAGCGTCCCGAATTGCTCGGGGATGTCGCGCATCTCATAACACCGATGAGCCCGGCTCTTGTACGCCACGCAATTTCGGCAGTCATCGCCGATCTTGCCCTCGGAGGCATAAAAATTCCAGCAGTACTGATACTCCGGCTCGGTTAGTTGCGGCAGGACCGTGGCGCCGTTGGACCCGGCGACCGGCAACATCGTGGCAACCGCATCGCGGGGAATCCGCGAATGACCACCCGGTGTCCGATAGGAACTGATTTTACCCGCGCGCACCCATTTCAGTACTGTATCCGACGATACCGAAAGTAACCGGGCGGCCTCTGTGGTAGTAAAATAGTCCTTCGCCACAAGATTTCTGCTTTTTCTGGTTTTTCTGAGTTTTATTAAATATTATCGTCGTTTCGTCCATCTGTCAATGGGAATTTCATCACAAGCTGGACAATT
Organism: Candidatus Zixiibacteriota bacterium; assembly: GCA_018816665.1. Classification (GTDB taxonomy): domain Bacteria; phylum Zixibacteria; class MSB-5A5; order GN15; family FEB-12; genus JAHIVM01. Next base: position 9,439 of record JAHIVM010000420.1, on the reverse strand, counting down.
TTGGGCAGTTTCCGTCGCCACACCCCTGGAGGCGCTAACTATGTTGTTATCTAACAGTGAGTTATGTGTTTGATTCCAAAATCACGAAAGCGGAGCGGAGTTCTAACTCATTGTGGGACAAGTACGTCAGTACCGGTCGCGGCTAGTTCACGGCCCAATCCGGCATGATTGAGGGGTCAATTCCAAAGACAGCCAAACCAATCAGGAACATCAGCGCCGTAATAATGACGACTCCGAGAAGATTCATAATCAGGCCCACCCGAATCATGTCCCCCATACGAACCTCCCCGGTACCGAATACGATGGCGTTGGGCGGAGTCGCTACCGGCAGCATGAAGGCGCAGGAGGCCGAGAGCGTGGCAGGAATCATCAACAGGAGCGGATTCACCTGGATGGCGGTTCCCATTGAGGCCAGCAGGGGCAGCACAATCTGGGTGGTGGCGGTGTTGGAGGTGAGTTCTGTGAGAAAAGTCAGCAGCGTGGACACCGAGGCTACCATCAGCACCGAGGGCGCGCCGCTCAGAACGGTGAGTTGTTCGGCAATCCAGAGAGAGAGTCCGGATGCCTTGAAACCCGCGGCCAGCGCAAAACCGCCCCCGAACAGGATGACAATACCCCAGTGCAGACGCGTGGCCGTCTGCCAGTCCATCAGGCGCGCTCCCTTCTCAGTCCGCGCCGGTATCAGGAACAACAGCAGCGCTACGGCGATAGCCACGGTACCGTCGTCGATGTACTCCGCTACCGGCATCAGACGTGACCAGCCCGGAACCGCAAACCCACCCAGGGTTATATCCTGGCGGAACAGCCAGGCGAGGGCCAGGGTCACAAATAGAACGAGCACAGCCTTTTCCTCATAGGACATCTGTTTGAGTCGACGGTATTCATCGCGGAAGACGGTGATATCCCCGGTGGCAACCGTCTTGCCGGACACAAACATGAAACAGAGCAGCACCCAGGCAACAATCAGCAGCAGCAGGGAGCACGGCACGCCAAAAAACATCCAGCCGGCAAAACTGATGTCGGGGGCGGCCGGAAACGACGTGCCGAAGATTTTGCTGAAGGCCAGATTGGGCGGAGTGCCGATCAGGGTGGCCAGGCCGCCTATTGAGGCTGAGTAGGCTATCCCGATTAACAGGCCGACCGCGAACCGATGGCCGGCGGTTGTGTCGGCCGATTCCCGGATCTTCATAATGACGGCCATGGCGATAGGCACCATCATCATGGTAGCCGCCGTGTTGGATATCCACATGGAGAGAAAGGCGGTGGCAGTCATGAAGCCCAGGACTATCCGCCGGGGACCGGTACCAATCAACAGGATTATGCGTAGCGCGATCCGCCGATGCAGATGCCACTTCTCCATCGCGAGCGCCATGATAAAGCCGCCGATGAACAGCAGGATAACGTGATTGAAGTACGTGCCGGCAACACTCTTCCCCTCCATGATGCCAAGCATCGGAAACAGCACTACCGGCAGCAGGGCAGTAGCCGGGATGGGGATGGCCTCGGTAACCCACCAGACCGCCATCAGCACGGCCACTGCCGCGGTCCGCGAGACCAGCGGATTGGCGGGCGCCAGATCGGCAAAGGCCAGCAGGCTCAAAGCCAGGACCGGACCGAGAGCCAGGCCGAGGCGCTCTTTGGTTATGGCTATGTCGCTGTTCGTATTCACGTTAGTACCCTCAGTATAGGAATCGCTCAAGCCCCCGGGCAAACAGTTTTGTCATCGCCTGTCCCCTGCCGGCGACGGCTGCTGGCTCTACGAGGCCGGAATGCCGATAACTTCAGCAGGGGTTGTTCGGGGACAGGCAACGCAAACAGACGAATGATTTGGAGGGGGCATGCCCACCATCACCTGGCAGGAAATGTTCAGTGTCGGCGTAGAGCGGATTGACAGTCAGCACAAGGAGTTGATTCGCTGGATCAACGAGTTGGAAAAGTCGCTCAAGGCCGAACCAACCGATGAACCGGTGCGCTCTGTTCTCACCTCGTTGATCAGCTACACCGAATATCACTTCGACTCCGAGGAGGAGTTGATGCGTCTGAACGACTATCCCCAATACATCCGCCACAAGGTTGCCCATGACAAACTGAAACTTCAGGTGCGCAGCATGCAGGCCCGGTTTGCGAAGGGTGACCGGGTGTCGGCCAATGAACTGCTGGCGTTTCTTTCCGACTGGCTGGTGGAGCATATACTCAGTACAGACACGCTGTTTGGCGAGAAACTGCGAAGCCGCTCGGGAGGTCTGGCAACGTAGCAGCTTATTGCTGTCCCGTTAGCTAAGATCAGGCAACCTGACACGGGCACAACGCGTCGAGCCGGATGACGCCGCTCGAATCACTACGATTGAATCCGGCGAAGGATTTCCAGGGCGCGGCGACGTTTCAGCCAGGCCCGGGCCACCGCTCCCAGAATAACCACCACCCCCGATACGCCGCTGGCATACAACAGCAGTTTGCTGGCGAGCCCCAGGTTGGACACGGTTCCTTCAGTTAGCGACATGAACGAGAGATCGCTAAGATACACCGGGATATTGATGGCCCGACTCACCACGCAGAGCATAATGATGACCCCGGTGACCAGCCGAATGACTTTCTCGCGAACCACCCTGGTACCATAAGCTCCAATGTAGATGCCGAGCAGAGAACCCAGGTACAGCAACAGCAGCAATCGAATATCAACAAAACCGTCCCAGGCGTAGTTAATGGCTCCAAAGGCACCCATAAAAATAGCCAGATACAACTCTGTCCCGGCCGCAACTGCGGTCGGCACGCCAAAGATGTAGATCATCGCCGGCACGCCGACAAAACCGCCCACTCCGATAGTCCCGGCCAGGTAGCCCGTAATCAGACCAACCAGCGAAACCATCCAGAACGACAGGCGCACATCGGCCACCGGAAACGTTATCATGGGCGGAATACGCAGGCGCGAGAACGCCTCGGCCAGACGACGCGAGGGTCCGCCACGAGAGGCACTTTCCATGAGCGAATCGCGCAGAATGAAGATCGATACAAACAGCAGGACCACGACAAACACGACACTGATGTACAGATCGCCCGCGGCACTGCCGGCGGCGTCCTTGCTGTCCCCGCCCAGGCTGAAGAGTTTCTCGTTCACCAGTACCGCCAGTCTGATACCGACCACGGCAGTGATCAGCTGGAACAGGCCCAGCTTTTTGTCGACATGGCCCATCTCCCCATGCTTGCGCGAGCCCATGATGGCCTTGCCGAACTTGTGGGCGATGTTTGTGCCGACGGCGATCACTCCCGGCACCCCCAGATTCATCATGCCTGGCGTCATAAAAAACGCGCCGCCGCTACCGATGAAACCGCTCAGTACCCCCCCGATGAAACCCAGTGTCACCACCTGCAGTGCCACGGACCAATCGATTTGAAGAAATCCTTCCATACCGGGAAACTGCATAAGTCTCAGTCCAGATTAAAGAGTTCCAGAAGGTGACCGGTGAACGTACCGTAGGCGTACGCAAATACGGGCGTCAGCAGAGCCACAAATGCCACCGCCGCGCTGCGCCAGAGGTTGCTGCTGTCATTGGTGAGAAAAGTCAGCATGCGTTCCTGGTTCATAAACACCGCACCAAACAGCGCTGCCGAAATCAGCAGGCTGAGGACAAGCCGGCCGGCCTGGCGGCCGCCAAAAGACAACCGTCGCTCCAACTCGGAGGCATCGACAACAGGCACGCCCGTTCGCTCGACCAGGAGGCTTTTGAGTTCGTCGCGCATCCGCTGGCGGGCTGATTCTGAACGGTTAAGAAAGAGATCCCCCAGGATAACCATGCTGTACCCCCCGCGTCGCAGGCGAGTGGCCAGCATCCGCGTATCGCCGCAAAACAGCGCACTGCCCGCTGAGCGGTGATGCTGCCGCAAATCGCTCAGGCACTCATCCAGGATGTTGAAAGTCGCCGAATCGATATCCGATCCCAGATCGGTGACCGGTGGATGGACCCGTGCCTCAAGCTCTTCAACATCGGTAAGTTCCGGGTCCTGCGGCAGCGTGTCCTCGGGCTTGTGCGGAGCCATGCGCGGATCGTAGCGCATCAATTCAACTGCGGCATCGAGCTTCTCGGCCGCCCGTATCAATTCTCCGAAGCGGCGGGCGCGACAATCAAACGTCTCCTGCAATACGAGAATCCGGGTGTCGGCAATGGTAGTATAGACCTCCCGGACGCCGTCGACCTGCGAGAGGACATCCCGGACATGACCGATTATCTCGGCGTGCCTGGGCGGACAGATCACCTGGACCACGCCGTCGTCGCCCGACGCCGATATGCCGTCGCGACTGGTACGACTGTCCGAAAGCAGGGCAAATCGCGCCTTTGACCCCAGATGAATGCTCGCCACGGAGCGGTCCACCCCTGGAGTATGCACAAATTCGGGCAGGCGGGCCATGGCGCACAACACGCTGGTGGCGTTATTGAGTCCCATCTGATCAAGATGAATCACCACATCGTAGTTGGCCGGGTCGCGCCAGTCGACACCGTAGAGATACTTCACCCAGCGATCACGGTCGGCATCCACCTGCACGATATGGGCCCGGGCTTTTTCGCGACTCAACCCCAGACGACGCATCACGGAGGCGACCCGGAATTCCGGCTCGGCCAGAACCATGATCCGAAGGATGTTGGGCACGCCGCAAAGCAGCATATGGCCGGTGTGACCCTCGTAGATTACCGAACCCTCGAGGATTTTGCTGGTCAATTGACTGGTGATGGAGGCCAGGTACAGGTCGCGGTCGCGATCCATGTCGGTGTAGGTATACGACGGGCGGGCCACCGCCTTCTCAAGCTGCTCCACCGGGACACCGTCGGCAACCGCCCGCGCCACCAGTTCCTCCCTGGTTACACAGGTCAGACCCAACTGCTCGGCCAGTCGCTGACTGAGTTCATGGCCGCCAACAAACGAACCACGTGAAATTGTGATAATTGCCATAGGTTCAGCTACTCGAACGCGGTCTCGCCAACCGCAATCACTGCGTATTCGTGTCGATCAAAACTCTTAGCTACCCAAACACTTCCCACCGGCCCAAAGTGCCGGAGAATTACTCGGCGGCCACTACCTGATGCACATCCTCTTTGGCAAAGAAGTGCGGCATGCCGGAGTCAACCCCATGGTCAGGCGTACACACAATGAAGGTCGTGGCCTCGAAAATCGCCAAAATCAATTCGTTCGGACCGTCCTGTTCCAGCGGGCCGCAGTAGGTGCCCACTTCAATATATAGCGGCGGTTGCCAGCGGCAGGCGGAATTGAGCCGGATGGCCCTGATCCGCTTCGACCGTACCGCCACGCCGTACTTCTCCTGGAGGCGCAGTCTCAAGGCCTCGACTTGTTCGTCGGTCAACTTCATCTGAATATCTATGCCCGTAGGAGCAGCAGTTTCCCCTTTCAAAGTGCTTGATTTTCACGCTAACCGAATCCAAGCTCTATGTCAAGTTACGAGATTAGCGACAATTACAGTCGCTCGTCGATACGCTTATCTCCTTTTCAGGAGGCCGTCCCGGTTCCTTTGCCGACAAAAGACCTACAGGGCGCCGTATCCGGCTCTCATATGCTCTTGAAATCGTAGATACAATCGGTTATTATAGGTGCAATAGTCTAAGTGAATACCGATCAATGCGCCGGGTTGCCCTCCGTGGGTATCCCCGGTGACTTCCGACATCATTACTCCTGCGCTAACCGCCGGGTTAGGAACTCGATGTCAGCCAATGCAGGGCCGGTACCTGACGACTGTTGAACTGCATCTGAACGATATTGGGATGAAGACTGCCGATTAGATCGGCGGCTCAATGGTTTGCCGGGACTTCGTCATGTCTTTTCCCCCATTTGAAATACCATACCGGTGAGTCGCCCGACAACCCGGGACAACGAGGAACGATGTATGATCAGGGTTTGTCTACTGGTAGGTCTAGTCACCTTTCTGGTGTCTGCCATTGTGTTTGCCGCTGTGCCGCAGACTATTGGATTTCAGGGGCGTTTGACTGACCCCGCCGGGACACCGGTACCCGACGGCAGTTACAGCATTGTGTTTTCCATTTACGGGGCGGGCTCCGGAACTCCGGTCTGGACCAGTGGCGCGCAGCCCGTCGAAGTGAAAAACGGCCTGTTCTCTTACGATCTCGGAGCGGCGGTGCCCTTGCCCGGTGATGTGTTCTCAAAGGACACCACTCTGGAAGTGGGTATCAAGGTTGGTTCGGACGCAGAGTTGACACCGCGAACGCGATTGACCACCACAGCCTATGCCTACCAGGCTCTTCGGGCTGACACGGCAGCGGTGGCTCTCTCAGCGCCGGCCGGTGACGGCGGTTGGACGGACGATGGTACCGCTATCCATACAACCACTGCATCCGATTGGGTTGGTATAGGCACTTCCTCCCCGGAGGAGATGCTGGAAGTGGACAATGACGAATCAGGAGGACGTGCCTTTCTGAAGATTCAGAGCAGCCACGCCACCAACTGGCATGAGGCGGGAATACGTATTGAAACGCCGGCCAACCGCTGGCACCTGCGCATGGACGACGACACCCACAACAATCTGCCGGATACCGGCAGCCTGGCGCTTCGTAGCCAGAGCTCCGGTACGGAGGTCATGGTGTGGTCCCTTGGCGGCAACGTAGGCATCAACACGACCACGCCCGATGAACGCCTGGATGTCAACGGCAACATGATTGTTACCGGCAAGGCCCGCTTTGGCACATCCGTAGCCAACGACGGAGAATATGCCTTTGCGGCCGGTCGCAATCATATCGCCTCGGGCTACGGCAGCACAATCTCCGGCGGATTCAACAACCAGGCTACCGACAGCGGCGCAACTGTAGGTGGGGGGCACAACAATGCTGTCACGGATGTCTACGGAACGGTGGGGGGTGGCCGGGAGAACACGGCCGCTGAGAGCCGGTCGACTGTAGGTGGAGGAGCCTACAACTCCGCCAACGGAGTCGCATCGACAATCGCCGGTGGCAACGCGAACAGTATCGCCGATGGCATGAACGGTTATGCTGCTGTCATTTGCGGGGGATCGTACAATACGATATCGGCCCAGCGAGCGTTCATTGGCAGTGGATCGGACAACACGGTAGCCGGTGTTGCCTCAGCAGTGTTGAGCGGTGACGCCAACGACTGCATTGGGAGCAGCAGTACTATACTGGGTGGTTATTGGTCGGTCAACGAGGGCAGTTACTCCTGCATAGCCGGCGGAGAACGTGACACTCTGACGGCCGACGCTGACCACTCATTTGCCTTCGGAAGATACGTTGGTCTGTCCGAGGCATACTATGCGGCCTTTTACGATGGCGCTCATCCCGGGTTCCTGCGGCTTAACTGTGACCTGGTCGATCAGATTCACGCTTCCAACGTCATCATTCGCGTTGGAACGAACAGCGACAACGGGAACGGCGCCTTGCTTATGGCAAACGGGACGTGGTATCAGCCGACGAAATTAAGCGACGCCAAAAACGCCAGTTCCCTGGAGAGAAACGCCCTGCTCGGCAGGATTTCAGATCTCTCGATTTCCACCATTGAGACGGCGGCATGCGGAACCCGGACGATTGTGCCGGAACCAACGGTGTTCAACGAGAGGTTCGGCCTTGGCATCCGGTACGCGGACGGTTCGAGTGATCCGGACTACGTCTCGGCAGTCGACATTGCTTCCGTCTCTCTGGCGGGAGTACAGGAACTGACAAAGCTGGTTGAGCGGCAGCAGGCTCTGATCGACCAACTGATAGAGCAGAATCAGGCCCTCAGCAGTCGCGTTTCGGCCCTGGAAGGTCGATAGATGTATCTTTCTTGTGGCATATCTGGACAAAGAGTATTACATTCCGTATACGGGAGGTAACGTGATGAAGGTCACGACACATAAAACACTTGGAACACTTCTGCTGACGGCTGCGCTGTTGCTGGCGTGGACATCGGTGTCAATTGCGGCAGAGCGCAAGTCCGAAAAGGACTCAAAGACCACCAGTACTATTACCGAGGGCAAGAAGTCTACTTCCGCCCTGAGTGACGATCGCTCGACGGTTAAGCCGGCTGCTGTCACAACTGATTCACCGTCGGGGCCGACCGACAACCCGATTGATATTCCGGACGCTCCGGACGTTCCGCAACAACCTGCGGCCGGTGAAGTAATCGACTGGCAGGTGCTGGCGGGCGGCGGCGGCATGAGTTCGTCGGCCGATTACATCCTGGGCGGAACACTTGGGCAAACGGCGGTTGGTATGGCTGCCAGTTCCAATTACATCACATATCAGGGATTCTGGCAGGACTTTGAGACCGGGTCCGAGGAGTGCTGTATCGGCAGCCGAGGTAACGTGCTGCTGGAGCCGGATTGTGTTGCGTCAGATCAAGACGTAGATATCGCCGATCTCCAGATGATAATTGACCACCTGTTTATCAACTTCACGCCGATTTGTTGTGTTGACGAAGCAGACATCGGTCCGCCGGAGGCGCCGGACGGGTCGGTCGACGTGCTCGATCTGCAAATCATGATTGATCATCTGTTTATCAACTTCACGCCGCTGCCGGATTGTCCGTAGCAATATTAATAATCATAGATATACATTCCCATGTATATAAGTATACCGGGACCGATTATCGCTGATGATCGGTCCCGTTTTGGGGTTGATCTGTCAGTCGCCACCACCTGTGGTGTGTTTTGTCTTTGAAAAACGGGGTCGATTATGTATCTTATTGAGCACATACCCGGAGTATGGGTATTGCGGCAGGCACACCTCCATACTCCACGAACCGCTTGCTAACCAACCTGGTTGGGTACAGACAATGAAATCTGCTCCGAGTTTCCCGCACTGCTGCGCAGCGCTTTTTTTGGCTCTTCTTCTTCTCGTCCCGGTCGCTTTCGCTGACTCTCCCAAAACCGAACCGTATATCTTTGTTGATCTCGATGGCGACGGTATCGATGACAACATGCTGGATACCGATGACGACGGTATTCCGGATGCCCTGCGCGACGACAAGAACGAGACACCTGCGGCTGCACCGGTTATGAAGGCGGCCACGGTCAACCCTTTCGCCGGACTGCAGCAGGCGGATCCGGTGGTATTCCCCAAGCCGAACTCCGAGAGATTCGTGTTGCGTCGCCTGTGGGCTCGCAGCCTGTCACAGTACCGCTGTGATTTTGACTCCGAGTTTTCGTCCGGGACCGGTGCCTCATCAAGTGGTGCCTCCGGCGGCGGTTGCGCCGGTGGTGTATGCGGACGATAGGAAGGTATCAAAAATGACGGCAGCTCGCTTGTGTTTCGTTTTGTGTTGCACCCTGGTGTGTTTGGTTTCTTCCGCGGTCGCGGACTTCGAAGTCGAGGCCGCGCTCAACGGCGCCCATACCGGTAATATCCACAAGGATTCCAGCGAGGCCGACGACGCGTACACGACCGCGACCGGCACGATCAGTTTCTACCCGACATCGTTTCTCAAAATC
>JAHIVM010000419.1 GCA_018816665.1 Candidatus Zixiibacteriota bacterium | reverse complement strand
CCATTCAATCCATCGATTCCGATAGATTCATCTATGGCACGTCCGAAGACGCACGTGCCCCGCGATCCGGAATCCGACGACAAACCCGACAATCGGCCGCCCGACCACCACACGCCCACACAAAAAAAAACCGGTCGGGAATGCCCGACCGGGTTGTAGATGTCACATGAATCGTACGCGGGGGTATTAGTACATACCGCCCATGCCGCCGCCCATGCCACCCATGCCGCCGCCCATGTCGGGCATGCCGCCGCCTTTTTCTTCCGGCCTGTCACAGATGACCGCTTCCGTGGTCAGCAACAGTCCGGCAATCGAGGCCGCGTTTTCAAGAGCGGAGCGCGTGACCTTGGTCGGGTCAATGACGCCGGCCTTCAACAGGTCTTCATAGGTGTCGGTCAGCGCATTGTAGCCGAACGAACCTTCTTTGCCCATCACCGTGTTGACCACGATTGACGGCTCAACTCCGGAGTTGTGGGAAATCTGACGAATCGGCTCTTCCAGAGCGCGTCGAACGATTTTCAGACCAACCATCTCTTCCACGTCCAGCTTGACACCGTCGAGCACCTTGATGCAACGCAGGAGCGCCACACCGCCGCCCGGGACGATACCTTCTTCAACCGCAGCGCGGGTCGCATGCAAAGCGTCCTCAACGCGGGCTTTCTTTTCTTTCATCTCGGTCTCGGTGGCAGCACCAACATTGATCACGGCCACACCGCCGGCCAGCTTGGCCAGACGTTCCTGCAGCTTCTCGCGATCGTAGTCCGACGTGGTGTCTTCGATCTGCTTGCGGATCTGGCCGATACGGCCCTTGATCTGCGCTTTGTCACCGGCGCCTTCGACGATAGTCGTGTTGTCTTTATCAATGGTGATTTTCTTGGCGGAACCAAGATCGGACAACTGGGCGTTTTCCAGCTTGAAGCCGGTCTCTTCGGAGATGACCTTACCACCGGTCAATACGGCGATATCCTCAAGCATGGCTTTGCGACGGTCACCAAAGCCCGGGGCCTTGACGGCCGCGACCTTAAGCGTGCCACGCAGCTTGTTGACTACCAGCGTAGCCAGCGCTTCACCCTCGATATCCTCGGAGATGATCATCATCGGACGGCCACTCTGGGCAACCTTCTCCAGAATCGGGAGCAGGTCTTTCATGCCGCTGATTTTTTTGTCGTGGATAAGTATCTGCGGATCTTCCAGAATCGCTTCCATACCATCGGGATCGGTCACGAAGTACGGAGACACGTAACCGCGATCAAACTGCATACCCTCAACGACATCGAGCGTGGTTTCGGCCGTTTTGGCCTCTTCCACCGTGATCACGCCGTCCTTACCAACCTTTTCCATCGCTTCGGCAATCAGGTCGCCGATCTGACGGTCGTTGTTGGCGGAGATGGTGCCCACCTGGGAGATCTCTTCCTTACCGGAAACCGGCTTGGACATTTTGCGGATCTCATCGGTGACAACCTTGACCGCAGCGTCGATACCGCGCTTCAGGGACATCGGATTGTGTCCGGCGGTAACGTTTTTGAGACCTTCGCGGACAATCGCCTGGGCGATCAACGTGGCCGTGGTGGTTCCGTCGCCGGCGTCATCGGACGTCTTCGAGGCAACTTCCTTTACCATCTGGGCGCCCATGTTTTCGAAATGGTTTTCCAGATCGATTTCGCGGGCAACGGTTACGCCGTCTTTCGTGATGGTCGGGGAACCGAATTTCTTGTCGATAACAACGTTGCGACCGCGCGGGCCAAGCGTGACCTTGACCGCATCGGCCAGTTTGTCGACGCCAACCTTTAGCTGGGCGCGAGCCTTAGTATCAAATTCAATTATTTTTGACATCTTTGATAATCTCCTGATAGGTTTGGTTTAGCTGTTCACGACAACGGCAAAGATGTCGGACTCACGCATGATCAGGTACTCATCACCGTCAATGGAAACCTCGGTGCCGGAGTACTTGCCGTAAAGGACCTTGTCGCCCTTTTTGACTTCCATGGAAATGACCTTGCCGTCTTCAACCCGACCCGGTCCCACTTCGACTATTTCACCCTGCATCGGCTTCTCTTTGGCGGTATCCGGAATAATGATTCCGCCCTTTTTGACTTCCATTTCTTCGACCGGCTTGACAACAACCCGATCAGCAAGCGGTTTTACCTGCATTTGAAAACCTCCCGAATCTATGGTTTCTGAATTTACTTTCTACTTTTGTTAGCACTCTCCACTAGTGAGTGCTAACGTGCCTTGAATATCGTTTTAACGGTGATATTGTCAAGAAGTTCCAGGATTTCCGGCCAGAAAAAAGGCGACAATCAGGCACAAACTGCCACAACTGCCATTCAATAGAGCCATAATGGCAGACTACACGCATTGAAGTGCAGTCTTTCGGTGCCCCACCACTATGGTGGGGTTTGATATCTTCTGTAGGGCAGGACCGTCCGCGATCCTGCCGCAACCGTATTCTCGGCAATGATCCGATGGGCGTACAGGTCCCCTCGGAATCGCGTGGCCCGGTCTGACTGCTAATGACCCCTCTGGCTGCCTATGACCCGCCAGCCAACTTATGACCCGCCACGCAGTGGGCGCGCAGGCAGCTTGTTGGCGGGATTGGTGACCAAAAGCACTTGCGGCGGGTTCGAAGACGGACCCGCCCTACTGACTGGACGTATTGGAGTGGAGTCTTCCGGTGCCCCACCACTTTGGTGG
>JAHIVM010000032.1 GCA_018816665.1 Candidatus Zixiibacteriota bacterium | reverse complement strand
TTCAGGCCCAGCCGGTCTAACTCACCACCGATGACCCCTCAGCAACCTCAAACAACTGCCGAACCTCGTAGTCGGGATGATCGGAAAGATTATCCTGGTTAATCCGGATTCCATTCGGATCAATCTTCAACCGGTAATACCCCATCCGATTATTCTCCACCACCGGCCATTTGGCGCCGAGCGACGAGTTGATCTCGTTTTTCATCCGGTACAAATAACGAGCCTGATTGAACCCGGCCTCCAGATCTTCTTTGTAGATCCAGCCACCGTCATCACGCAGCCGCGACCAGGCCAGTTTGGTCAAGTACTTAAACGACTTGCCGGTCAGCAGCACCGGGAAACCGTTAATACGAACCAGATACCGATCTCCCTCGTACGACCCGTCGATTTCCACCAGACGGGGAGTTCCGTTCAGGCCGGAATGATCCGGCACAGCCACTGCTCTCACATCAACCTCCTCTTTAGCTTCACCAACTATATCTTTTATTTGCTGAGCCTTACGAGGATCACCAAGCACCCTCTCCAGCTCTTCTTGGGCTATCTCAACCAGCCCATCAACGCTATCGAGCGAAACCCGTCGCAGAGCCGCGAAATCGCTTCTGTTCAACACCGGAGACAACCGGCGATACAGCGATTCAAACCTCTCCGGAACTCCCGAGCGCAGACTGAAGGCAAGCCCCCTCAACATCGACGGCACCTCTGATTCGAGATCAGATACCGCTATCACCGCTCCCAGGGCGGCCACCAGATGAGCGGCCGTATCCGCCAATGACTGCAACTGCCCCAGATGGATACGGTACCGCTCCTCCAGACCCTGCAACGGACGCAACTGCCGCCATTCATCCAGCAGAAGAGCCGCCTTCAGCCCCGCCGCAGTCCGATAGGCCAGCGGTGTCCTCCGATGCGTATCCGGCAGAAAGACCGAGGCCTCTTCGACCGAATGATCAAACTTCTGATAGAGCATGCGAACCGGCAGGTTATGGCGCTGTTCATAGCGACTGAGGAAAGCCGGCGGCAACATCCAGTCCGGTGCCCCCAGGGCGGCCATAATCCAGCCAAACGGTGTTTCCGGATACCCCCGTTCCTCTACCGTCTGCCGATACCAGGCCACCTGACTAACCGAAAGCCCGGCCCGGGCCGCCGCCCGTCCGGTCGCTGTGACGGGTAACAACAACCCATCTTCGGCAACCAACTCCAATCGTATCAGTTCGCTCAGCGCCCCGGCCAGCGGTAACGGCCTGTCGGGATAACACCGACGCCAGAACGTCCGCCGGAACACAGCATCCAGACTCTGACGATCCCGGGCCAGGCCGCAGGCTATGACATGCAGCACCCAGTCCTCAAGCGGCAAACTGGCAAACGAGGATGCCACCGGGACGGTCGCAGTCGGCGCGATGTAGGCATCCCAAAGTACTTCCTGATCAAACGCCGATGAGGCCAGCACAATGGCCCGCCCGGGAGTGCTGATCGATCGCCGCAAACGTCCGGCCCGACCGGTCATGTTGTCAAACTCAGCCCGTGATATGGGGACCAGTTCGGGACTGCCGTCATATACTCCCGAGGCGTACTTGACTGTCTCCAGGTACACGGTATCAGCCGGCAGATTCACGCCAAGAGATAAAGTGGTAGTTGAACATAAGACTGTAATTTCTTTCTCCACAAACGCTTGCTCAACAACACGTCTCTGCCGAGCCGACAGGTCGGCACTGTGAAAGCCAACCCCGCGACCAAGCACCCGGGTCAGTGTCCGCAGCAGGAAGCTCGCCTCTTCTCCGGCCAGTTGCGCCAGCGCGTTTGTTGCCGACCGCCCCCCCAATGTCTGCGCCAGCTGAAGAGCCAGCCCGGCGGCATCCGCGCGCGACTTCACAAATACAAGCGTCGAGCCGCCGTCCTTTCGAATCTGTTCCACCAGCCCGCCGAAAGCATCGGGATCACCGGCCTCGAATTGCACAAACGGCTCAACCCCGTCGCAACCATCGTTAAAGGATCGATATCGCAACTCGCCACCGGCCGCCACCCCGCGAACCAGGTCACAGGGCCGTACCATTTCCTCAACCGCAACCGCCTCCAGCCAGCCCGCCAAATGCCCCATAGCCTCGTGTCCGAGAACAGCCGACAGGGCCAGCAGACGCGGCGAATACCGAGAGGCCAAAATCCTGGTAATCACTCGCTCCAGAATCGCTCCCCGGCCCGGCTCACCAAGCATCTGGATTTCGTCGATCCCGACCAGTCCGATATTCTGCAAAGCATCAAGCCGCTCCGTGAGCAGCAAATCCAGCTTTTCGGGAATCGTCACAGCTATCTGATAATCTCCCCGGAAAAAGGCCCGGTCGTTCTCAGGATGATCTCCGGTGGCAATCAGCACCTTGACACCCGGCTCCCGGTAGCGCTGACGCAGGACTCGGAATTTTTCCTCGGCCAGCGATTTCAACGGGAATACCAGGACCACCCGGCGACGTTCCCCCAGGGTTTTCAGGGCCGCCATCTCAAAACAGAAGGACTTGCCCGCCGACGTCGGGGCGCAAATCAACATATTGTCGCCGCTTCCCTCAGACGTCCCCAACAACCCCAGACGAACCGCCCGGTCCTGCACCGGAAGCAGGGTTTCTCCCTGTTTTGACTGCCAGATGTTGATGATTGTAGACGACACACCATACCTCGATAAATCACTCACTCGCATAATGGCCTCCCCTGGCTCTGACTACGACCGAGACTCGCAACACCGTTCGACAGTCCTGACCACTGTCAAACTTCACATTTTCGACCCGCTATACCTACATCGCGCAGGTCTCAAAACCGCACGATGGACACACGCAGCATCTCCCCTGACGGATCATCGCCCCGGAACAGTCCGGACAGGTTGCCGCGTTGAAATACGCCAGTTCCGCAGCCTCTTCTCCGTTCCGCCCGCTCCACCAGAACGGGTGAAAGCTCTCGCCCGCTCCGGAGGCTATTGCCAGACCGGCAATGCGTGGAAGGATCCCTGTTTCGCCGGGTACCTGATTCATGATGGCTTCCTTTCCTGACTTAGATCGCTACGATATTGACTGGCCCCCCAGTATACTGCACAAATGTGCAGTTGTCAATACAAAATCAGAAATCAGCCATAAATATCAAAGCTTCTGCTGACCCGGGAACCGAAAGGGCTCGTTAATCGTTTGTATGACAAGAAATTACAATTACTGGACAATCAGCAAGAGGACCGTCATCGGCGCCTCATTGTCATCCCACAAAAGGCCGACAACAGCTATGTGAGCGCCGGAGACAAAAGACAGGGCTGTCCCGACAGGATGTCAACAATCTTGACTTGGGGATGGTTTTTGTTTGCATTGCTAATGACAGATTTGGCGGGACGAAACACAGAGAACAGAGTGCTAAATCACAGCTCAGACTACCCCCATACCGGCGGTTGCTCCGCACGGCTTCTTCTGACCTTTGTCTGCGTTCTGGTATCTGCGCTCGTGCTCGTACCGACCGAGAATGTCGCAGCGGCAGATCTCGGTGTTCCGGACTCAGTCACGGCTCGCTGGAAATACCTGCCGACCGCCGGTCAGGCGGATTCGGTTCTCAGCCTGGAAGTGCTGCTCTATAATGACTCACAGTACGTCTCAGAGGCCCGTGTAGGCCTTGTCTGGGACAACCCGCTGTTGTATCTGGATTCGGCCATAGTCTCCGGTGAGGCCGCCATGGCGTTTGATTCCGTCATGGCAGTGTATCCCGCCAACGATCTCGACTCGGCCAACCTATACCACCATCTGGCATTTCTGGGAATCAGGGATACCCTGAGCGGCAGCGGCTTCCCTCCCCTGCCCGACTCAGCCCGTCCGGTCGTGACATATTTCTGGCACCTCGTCGACTGGCCCGCTACCGACAGTGTATGTCTGGATACCGCCGCTGTTGGAATGGCTGTGGTTCTGGAATTCCGCACCGATGACAGCAGTTATGTCCCCATCTGGCTTGCCCCACCGTGTCCCGAGATTGCCTATGGCGGACCGACCTGGTATGTGGATGCGGCGGGTGACGACATTACCGGCGACGGCAGCACGGACAACCCTTTCGCAACTCT
>JAHIVM010000418.1 GCA_018816665.1 Candidatus Zixiibacteriota bacterium | reverse complement strand
CGAACGCGGTTGAAACCAGGGAGATGTTAGTCCTGATGCGAATATTGTGGACAGAAAGGACGGATTCTGGATTTTGAACAAGAGACGTGCGAAGACATCCACGGCGGGAAACATCGCATTCGATACGGGCGGTCCCATAGTCGGTTTGGTTCAGGGCGAACCCGGTTTTGTGAACCTGGGTGGTAGTTACGACTACCTGAGTCAGGCCTACTATGTTTCGCTGGACTATGATCACGAGGGGAAACTGATTCGCCCTTCATGCAAGCAGATGCTTGATGCTTATGTGCCGCCTCTTTTTCTCGAGAAAGCGACGCTGGCGGGGCTTGCGGTTCCCGAATACTATCTGAGCAACGGGTTTTTTGAACCACCTGTGATTGTCGACCCTGTCAATCCTTTCACGTTGCGCGGGCGAATCGTTCTCAAACCGGGCCGGGCAAGGAGTATCGCCAAATCTCTGACGAGGAATTTCACCTATGCCGTGTGCTGCCAGGTTCTTCCCGAGGGCAGCCGGGTAGTTTTTTTTAGGTCCATCCTGGGCTGGTCACACCAGCCCCAGTTTCGGGAGATTTCGAAGGCGGTTTGGGAGGTGTTCGGCATTCCGCTGGCTCGCGTGCGGGTGATACGGACCGCAGACAATGAGCTGCTGCTCAGTGATTTGTCGCCAGTATTCGCAGAAGATTTGAATGTGAGCGAAGTCAAGCATCTCGAGGAGCGTGTCACGTGGGAAAACTAGGCATATATGTCGAGCGTTACACCATTTCCAGTTCCAGCGAAATGAACGCGCTGATGCGTTTGAGCCAGGAGGCACGAAAACTGGGCCATCGCGCGGATGTACTTTTTCGACCGGATATGTACAAAATCCCGGAGTATGACGCCATTTTCATCCGGGCCCTTACCGATCCGCTGAATTCGGCCTATGTTGCCGCCCGCACGGCGGAGATGCACGGGATTCCAGTGATCGACGATCCTGATTCTATTCGTATCTGCTGTGATAAGGTCAGCATGTATCGTCATTTGATGCATAGCGGCGTTCCGATACCCGACACGAGGATGATTGAGCGACAGGCTATTGACCGGGAACTGGCCGAAAAGCTCATCGCGGAGCTGGGCACGCCGGTAGTGCTTAAGGCGCCCAACAGCAGCTTTTCGATGTACGTGGAGAAAGTGACCAATGCCGAGGAATTCCTTGCGGTGGCCAAGCGCTTTCTCCGTCGGGCAAACCGGATTATCGCGCAACGCTTCATGAAGTCAGCTTTTGACTGGCGGGTAGGAACGCTCGGCGGAGAGCCGCTGTATATCTGTCAGTACATTATTCCCAAGAATCACTGGAAGATACTTACGTATACGTCCGAAGGGAAGACTGTTGAAGGCACGGTCAAGGGAGTGCCGCTGGACAAAGCTCCGGCGGGTCTGATCGACTGCGCTGTTGCGGCAGCCAATGCGGTGGGCCGGGGCATCTACGGAGTGGATGTTAAACAGGTGGACGATGGTTACGTCGTGATTGAAGTCAACGATAATCCCACAATCAACGCCGGTGATGAAGATCAGGCCAGCGGTGATTTGTACGAGCGGGTGGTTCGATTCCTCCTTCACTAGTGAGCAAGACATGGCAAAGAAGTATCACATCAGGCTGGCCACGCAACGGGATCTGGACGCGCTGCTGCATCTGGAAATGGTGGCGTTCGAGTCCGATCGGTTCACCAAGGATCAGATCAATTATTTGCTGACCGAATCGCGGGCGACATCGTTCGTCATGGAAAGCGGCTCGACTGTCGTAGGAGCCGCGTGTCTGCTGTGGCGCAAGTCACACCATGCCGCACGACTGTACAATATAGCCATTGATCCCGCCTACCAGGGACAACGCCTGGGACTCAAGCTACTCAAGGAGTGTGAGGCCGAGGCGGCCCGACGGGACTGCAAAAAAATGACCCTGGAAGTCCGCCAGGATAACCAGGGTGGCATCAGGTTTTATGAGAGACAGGGTTATGTTTTTGTAAGATCCATGCTCGATTACTATAGTGACGGCATGACGGGAATCAAGATGTCGAAGGACCTGAACCTGAAGGTGCCGCAGAAGCTCAAATACGACGTTCCCTACTATTCGCAAACGCTGGATTTTACCTGCGGCCCGGCCTGCCTGATGATGGTGCTGAAGCACTTCCTGCCCCAAACGGAGCTTACTCGCGCCATGGAAATGAGGCTGTGGAAGGAGGCCACACTTATCTTCATGGCTTCGGGTTTCGCCGGGACCGATGGTTACGGTCTGGCGCTATCCGCATTGAACCGGGGACTGTCATGCCGCCTGATCATGTCTATGGACACAACTCCCATGTTGCGTTCGGTCAGGACGCAGAAGAAACGCGACGTCATGAAGATCGTCCACAGTGACATGAAACGAAAAGCCCGGGCCGCCGGTCTGGGCAACGCCGTCTACGATTACGACATCGACGAGATTATCTCTGCTCTGCACCGGGGGATGCTACCCATAGTGATGATCAGCACGTACCGCCTTACGGGTGACAAGGTGCCGCATTGGGTCGTGATTACCGGGTTTGACAAAAAGCACGTGTACATTCACGATCCGGATCCGGACTCGTACAAACACAATCTGGCCAGGGCCAGGAATCTTCGCATTGAGAAGACTGAGTTTCATGCCATGAGCCGCTACGGCAAAGAGGCATATCGCTGCCTGCTGCTTTTGGGTGGCCGCCGGAAGAAAAAGATTGAAAAGAAGGCTGAAAAGAAGGTCCAACCGAAAACAGAAGAGAAATCGCTCGTACATGTGTAAGCGGCCGTCCGGCTGTTGCGGTAAGGGAGAAGCATGCCAACCGGACTGAAAATCAACTGCTCCGACCCGGCTAAAGCCGAAGTTGTTCTCCTGTGCGTACCGTATGATCACACGGCGTCGTTTCGCAAAGGTACCTGTGACGGCCCTGCGGCCATCGTCAACAGTCTCAGGTATCAGATGGAAACATATGACCGTTACGCCGGAGCCATGCCCGCTTCGAACCGGACCGTCGCCCTTAGCGAGCTGACCGGCATCAACGATCTGGCGCCATCGGATATGGTGGCGCGCGTGAAGGATGAGTACGTCCGGCATCTGGATACCGGTGCGTTTGTGATGATGCTCGGGGGCGAGCATTCCATCTCGACCGGTGCCTTCCAGGCGCTGGCGTCGCGAATGGAGGCACAGACGATAACGGTGGTTCAGATCGATGCTCACTTTGATCTGAGACCCGATGACTCAGACTACAACGACACCCCGCACGGTATGTACGCACATTGTACACCGATGCGGCGGGCACATGAGTTGGGATTCAACCTGGTGCCGGTAGGTATTCGAGCCTACTCACAGGATGAAATGGACTACGCCCGGAAGAACGGGCTGACCGTGTTTGAGTGGGGGGGAGGAGAGCCGCCGGCCGTGGCCGATATTGTGAAGGCAATTCCCACCGATCAGGTATATCTCACGATAGATGTTGATGGTTTCGATCCGTCGTGCATGCCCGCCACCGGCACGCCGGTTCCCGGCGGACTGGATTGGTACTATGGGGTCGACCTGATCCGGGAAGTGTTTGCGCGCAAACAGGTAGTTGGGGCCGATGTGGTGGAGGTTGCTCCTCGCCCGCACGATGTGGTCACGGAATACGGCGCCGCTCAACTCTGTTATACAATGCTTGCTCTGCGGGAGGCTGGTCGCCGGTCAACCGATTGAATCAACAAACATAGCAATACGAGGACATGGCATGGTTCCCAAAATGATGTTTCTGACCAAAGGTGTTGGCGTCGACAAAAACCGGCTGTCATCGTTTGAGCTGGCGCTTCGCAGTGCCGGGATCGAGCGGTTCAATCTGGTACACGTTTCGAGTATCCTGCCGCCCCTCTGCAAGATCGTGCCCCAAAAAGAGGGGCTTAAGCATCTTGAGTCCGGACAGATCGTACATTGTGTGATGGCCCGAAACGAAACCGACGAACCCAATCGTCTGATTTCGGCCTCGATCGGGATCGCGCGTCCCAAGGATCCCAACCAGTACGGCTACCTGTCGGAGCACCACGCGTACGGCCAGACGGCGGATTCGGCCGGGGATTATGCCGAGGACCTGGCGGCCACCATGCTGGCCTCAACGCTGGGGATTCCCTTCGATCCCAACCAGGCCTGGGATGAACGCAAGGAAGTATACCGGGCCAGTGACACGTTTTTCAAGGCGAGTCATATCTGTCAGTCGGCGGAAGGTAACAAAAACGGGCTGTGGACAACGGTTCTGGCGTCGGCGGTTCTGATTCTGGAACCCCGGCAGTAGTCTTACGCAATCAATGTGCAGCGGTCGCGTGTCGCTACGCGACTGCTTTTCGCGCACGCCGGCTGCCTGTCACGTTCAGTACACCAGGGCCCAGGCAGTGATCATCCCCGCGTACACGAGTGCCTGTGCGGGAAGTGATAGGGGACGACGGAATTCCAGTGTCTCAAAGCCGATGCGGTTTTCCATATACGCCTGTATGGTGGCAAACCGGATCAGATCGCCCTGGAGAAACGACAGCTTCACACCGGCCTTGCCCTGTTCCAGGGCCACCATGCCAACCAGCAGTTCAACTTCATGGTACCCGCCCTGATTCGTGTGATACGAGTAGGTGAGACGGTTAAAATCCGTATCGTAACCGGCGCCTAGTTCCAGGCCGAATCGGTGATTGTTGATCTCGGCAAAGTCCACGTCGGCCTTAAACGCCGTGAACTCGAGTCCTCCGTATGCCGACAGGCCCCTGGAATTCCGCGTGAATGGGAAATGACGGATATTTATGGGACTGAATGTTCCCAAAGCGGGGACTTCGCCGGTTGAATCCATGCCGCACATCTCCGCGGAGACTTGGTAGATTGTCGAAGGGGAGTAGTACAAAAAGCCGATTGTCAGCGCAGGCATGCGGTCGGTTCCCGCGTGGGTTGAGGGCAGACCGCCGCGAGAAAAAGTCGATGCTCCCAAGCCGCCGGCCATCCCGACGAATCCACCTTCTTCGCGGAAACGGTACATGCGGATTTGCGGTTCAGGCGGCAGAACACCCTCCCAGATAGTCCTGAGAGGATTGGCATGTCGGTTCGCCCGGCTCCCCGAGCCGCCGTAGTATTTGATGCAGTAGGCCTCCGGAAGCGCCGCCTGATATGTATCGAACTGCAGGGTGCCCGTGAACCTGCGATTGTTCTGTACGGAGTCCGGATTCCTGCGGTAGAGAATGGAATCGGTCTGAATGTCCGTATGCTGCGGTCCGGTATCCAGGCTCCAGGAGCACGGAATCGAATGTTTTCTCAGGCTGTCCAGCGGCCCGCGTGCTATAATCGAGTCAATATACGTATTGTGCCCCGGGATCAGAATATGCGACCCGAAAAACGTCCTCGGAACTCCGGCTTCAATGCGGGAGGGAGGTAACATCCACCAGCAGGTCCGGGACAGCAGATCATTGTACTCGGCAGAATCGAGCGAACGGACCGGTTGGCCCGGGAGCAGCAGCGACTCTAATATCATTGGGAAACAACAATCGAGCGAATCGCCCAGGCTGCGATAGAGTGAATCTCTCACACGGTCCAGAGCATCGTAGCGCACCAGCCTGCGATTGTAGTCCTGGAGTAGCTGAATTGCGACCGAGTCGAGGTCCCCGTCCCGAACACTAATGTCATACTGAATTGTGAGGGTATCATGGGATTGCCTTGCCTCTACCTGTCCGGTGATGGCCCTGCGATTGATCGAGCAGCCGGTCGACAACAACAAAGCCGTCAACGCCGGCACTATCGCCAGATATCGTGTTCTTGATCGCACGTATGACATTCCGCAGTCGCAATGTGTTATGGACTGTGCCCAATAAACGACGGTTATATCGGTATTCCAAGTTAGTATTGCTTGTACACGTAAGCTTCCGAGTCGTGCCAGGGTTTCTTGGAAAAGGTCGAACCCGAGATCCCTGTCGTGAGCGGTCGATACATGGTGCGATCTACACGATTGCTCACGATAGCAAGCACAGAAACGGCCGCGAGGGGTGACTCGCGGCCGTCGGGTGCCAATAGGGGCAGAGATCAGGTGTGCTTCTCAGAAACTAATCCCTACCAACAGATGTGAAATCTCAGCCTCAGGATTCACTACAAAAGATAGCGTCAAGGGTAGTGAGAAACTGCTGGACATGTTGATCTCACGAGTCGCTGTTACACCCACATTGATGATTGCAAAGTCCTCGGTGCCGTAATAATCAGGATTGTCCTTGCTGCCACCGGCCGCACCACAGAAGAAGTCCAGATCGGTTTCGTTAACCACCACCGGGTAGTTCAGTTGGAAATACGTGTTGCTGCCGGCATCGTTATAGAAGTTCACGTAACCGGACACTGTCACGGGAAACGATGTCGGTCCGCTGATCGACAACCCGGCCTCAAGGATGTGAGCGCCCGGGTCCGGGATCGTGCTGTCGGCATCGACCCTGACTGCGTCATGGTTGTTGAAATTGAACATGTCGACACCCGCGTTCGGGTAGTAGTAGTCGGTGATCATCGCAAAAAACGACACGCCGCTTTCCATCTCCCGGCCATAGCCGAGCCAGAAATCGATTTCATCGGATTCCGACGCCTCATTCGACATGGTATAGGCGCCCCAGCCACCCAGTTCGAAGCCGGAGTAATCGACCGAAATGGCCGGTTGGATCGACGGTGTATTGGCGATATCCAGACCTCGCCAGACATAGCGATTGTAAAGATCAACACCGGTGGTGACACCGATAGCGCTCTCGGCCACAGCCGGTACGGAAAGCCCGGCCACCATGACCAGCAGAAGCAGCAGGTTGCAGGCAGTTGTTTTCAACATCACGGGTAGCTCCCTTGCAAAAAGATCCACTAGTTGACGTACGCACTTTCACCGTGGAGGGACTCATCCAGAGTCTGCTCCTCACCCTCGGTCGTTTTGACCGTGGTGATTTTGTTGATAACCCACAGCATGCCGTAAGTAAAGGCAAAAGCATACACCGAGGACACCAGAATGGCTATCAACTCCTTAAAGAAGAAATCGGCCCCACCGTAAAACAGTCCGTCGGCTCCGGCCGGGTTGATGGCCGTGGTGCCGAGCAGGCCGAGCATGATTATTCCCAGGGCACCGCCCACTCCGTGGACCCCCCAAACATCGAGCGCATCGTCCCAGTGCAGTCTGTTTTTGAGGCTTACCGCACTATAGCAGATGATACCGGCACTCAGTCCGATTATGGCTGCCGATCCGGGGGTGACGAAGGCCGCCGCGGGAGTAATCGTGGCCAGGCCGGCCACCGCGCCTGTCAGCAGTCCCACGAAGCGCGGTTTTTTGGACATGGTCCACTCAAGAAACAGCCAGGAAATTGCGGCGCACGAGGCAGCAATGTCCGTATTGACAAAGGCCAGCGCGGTGATGGAGTCGACCTGCAATTCGCTGCCGGCGTTGAAGCCGTACCAGCCGAACCACAACAGGCCGGTGCCCAGTGCCACCAGCGGGATACTGTGCGGGCCTTTTTCGGCCACCCGCCGTCCGCCCACAAACAGCACCGAGGCCAAAGCCGCCATCCCCGCAATGTTGTGTACGGCGATGCCGCCGGCGAAGTCAAGGACGCCCCACTCGGCCAGCAGGCCACCGCCCCAGATCATGTGGACAAACGGGAAATAGACCAGCAGGAGCCACGCCACCAGGAAGATCAGGTAGGCGGGGAAACGGACGCGATTGGAGAAGGCGCCGGTAATCAGGGCCGGCGTGATAATTGCAAACATCATCTGATAGGCAAAAAACACGAGCATCGGAATCTGACCGTCGCCAAACGGGGTCGATGGACCAACACCGTTCAAAAAGGCCATGTCAAGATTGCCGATAATACCGCCCTCGCCGCCCGAAAAGCATAGTGAGAAGCCTACCGCATACCACAAAATTGTGGTCACGCCCATCGATACAAAACTCTGGATCATGATGGACAGGACGTTTTTGCGTCCCACCAGTCCGCCGTAGAAAAACGCCAGGCCCGGTGTCATCAGCATCACGAGACTTGTGGCCACGAGCATGAACCCGGTGTTACCAGTGTCGAACATATTGTGTCTCCCAGTTTAGGTGAACGTAAGTAGTCCGACAACGGGCAATTGCGAAATAGGGCATTCCCTGATTGTTGTGCGCTAAATACCTTATGGGAAGGTGGCAGGAGGGTGGGGGAGCGGGCCTGCGAAACAACACTAATCGAGCGGGGTGAGTCCCTCGCGGATGGCGTACTTGGTCAACTCGGCGATACTGTGCAGGTCGAGCTTGTCCATAATCTGTTTGCGATGACTCTCGATGGTTTTGACGCTGACATGAAGGATCTCGGCCGCGTTTTTGGTCGACTTACCCTCGGCGAGTATTTGCAGGACCTCACGTTCCCGTCCACTGAGCGGAGAAGGCGTCGACTCGGCACCGTCGCGAACCCACTCGACATAGTCATGCAGCACCTGTTCGCGTACGGATAGGCTGAAAAAAAACTCGCCCTTCCGCACGGCATCCACGGCCTGGATCACTTCCTCGGCGGCGGACTCCTTCAGGATGTACCCGTGAGCCCCGACTCGCAGCGCTTCCTGGATAAACTTCCGATCGGCGTGCATGGACAGCATGACGATTTTCGTACCGGGCAGGTCGCGAAGGATGTTTCGGGCGGCGTCGATACCGTTCTGTCGGGGCATGGAGATGTCCAGCAGGACGACATCGGGGCGAAGGCTCATCGCGAGTTCGGTAGCTTCCAGACCGTCCTTTGCCACCCCCACGACCTCCAACGCGGGCTGCTTGTCGAGCAACGATCGGAGCCCGTCGATAAGCAACTTGTGGTCGTCGGCAAGGAGAATTCTAGTCACAATCAGCCTCATCGGTGAGCGTGTAGGGTGCGGAAATCAATACACTGGTGCCCCTGTCGGGAGCGGACTGAATTTCGATCCTGCCGCCGGCATAGGAGAGGCGTTCTCGAATGCTGAACAGCCCAAAACAGTCCTGGGCGGTGAGACCGCTTTCAAACGTACTCGTGTCAAAACCGCAGCCGTTGTCGCCCACTCGAATCTCAAGGAAGTCGGGACGCCAGAAGGTATGGACAGTAACCCGGTCGGCCCGGGCGTGTTTGGCGGCGTTGGTGATCAACTCCTGGACGGATTTGAACATGAATACTTTGATGTCGTCGGCTACCGGTTGTGACGGGCCGGATTGATGGGACGTAACCTTCAGTCCGAAACGATTGTGAGCTCGTTCGGCCAGCCAGTCGATGGCAGCCGACAACCCCAGTTCATACAGCACCGGAGGGCTGATTTCTACGGTCAGATCGCGAGTGTAGCGAATAGTCTGACTCAGGATCGACAGCACTTCGGAAAAATCCTCGTCCATGCCTGAAAAGACGGCGTTCCCCTTGAGCGCGCTAACCTTTCGGGAGACATAGGCCAGGGCCTGGCCGATATGATCGTGCAGATCGGACGCTATCTCGCGCCGCTCTCGAGCCTCGGCCAGGGATAGCTCCGAGGCCAGGCGGCGAAGCTGCCGTTCGTAGGCCCGGATCCGGCGTTCGGTGTCGAGTCGGCCGGGATCAACCGGTGTGGCGGCCGCTCCGGGATTGTCGGGCCCGTGAGGTTTATCGGGTGCTGTCATGGCATGAAGATACTGCCGGACTGAAGATAATGCAAACCCGTACCCGTGGCCTCGCGGAAACCCGTCGTACCCCGAAATCTCCCTTGTAAAATAGATTGTGGTCATCTATATTGTCACAAACCTGCCGGCAGGCGCAAAGGCCTGCAAAAACTGCGTAAGCGTTGAGAGTGAGGCATGGTGCTGTAGCGCTGTGAGTTGCGGAGCCGTGGCTGACCCTCATAGCCTTGTCGAATGACTTTGATTATATGTGAACCGTTGGCGGACCGGGGACGGTTCTCAAGGTACCCCTTGGCTCGAGGTTGGCAGTATGAAAGACTCCTGGGATTCGGGCAACCCGTACGATTACTTCATGGGGCGGTGGAGCCGTCGAGTGGCCGGCCTGTTTATCGATTGGCTCGCCCCCAGGGCGGGATTGAGATGGCTCGATGTGGGTTGCGCCACCGGTTCGCTCAGCGAGACTATCATCAAGGGCCGCCGACCGGCCGTTCTTACCGCCCTGGATACATCGGACAATTTCGTGGCGGCCGCACAGCATAAGCTGGGCAATCGGGCCATGTGTATGGTGGGCGACGCGCTTGCGCTGCCCCTGGAGGATGCCTCGGTGGACGTGGCGGTCTCCGGGTTGGTGCTGAATGTCGTTCCCGAACCGGAAATGGCACTGGCCGAAATGAAACGGGTCACGGCTCACGGTGGATCTGTGGCTGCCTATGTGTGGGATTACGGAGGCAGGATGGATTTCCTTCGAATGTTCTGGGACGCCGTCGTCACCCTCGATCCTGAGGCATCAAAGCTGCACGAGGCCATCCGCTTTCCGAACACCAACCCGGAGGCTCTGAGGAGCCAATTTGAGAGTGTTGGGTTGAAGAAAATCGTTACCGTCCCAATCGAAATCGTCACGCATTTCTGCGACTTTGATGATTTCTGGAAACCGTTTCTTGGCGGTCAGGGACCGGCACCGTCGTACCTCCAGGCTCTGCCCGAGGCTGATCGACACACCCTCCGCGAGTTGCTTCACAAGCGGTTGCCGCTGCAGCCCGATGGATCAATTTCTCTTCTTGCCCGCGCCTGGGCAACCCGGGGAAAGGTGTAGGCGAAGGAAAAGGCATCTACCGTAACCGAGAGTGACCTCTGTCACCTGAATTTCAGGAAATAGGCCTTGACGCGTTTTTGGGGAGGTGACCCCTCAGTGCGTACTGTGTCTCCCGCCGGTATATAGTACTTCTGGTCCTTCACCGCCGCCAGATCGGATATGTCCACAAATACCACCGCATCGGCACCTTTTCGGGCAGCCATCCTGGTGACACTGCTGCGCATCGATCCTCGCGATGATATCGAGCTGCCGGTCGCTACGGCGTAACCAAGGACATCGTAATCACGTGTCTCAGTTTTGAAATCCTCTTCGGTCTCGTACACCAGCACCTTGTCAACTTCGACCGGCGCAAGTTCCTTTCCCAACATGTCGGTGTACTTGATGTCCGAGCACCCTTGAACGGCGATGCCGAGAATGAGGGCGATTAAGCCCACGCGACACGCTGGTAGTCTTTTTGATTGCATTCGGTTCCCCCGCGATTTTGGATTGGCCTTTGGATCGAATGATGTCAGTGAACAACTGCTGTGCGGGCAAGATATCAAAGACTACCCAACGGATCAACAGGAATCGACTCGGTGGTCATATCAAAGACCGCTCTCATTGAGCTGCATCTGAGTGTACACTCCCGACCGCTGAGCGGCGGTCCACACCGATGCCGACAGGGTGATCACGGCCCGCACAGGCGTCTTCACAATGCTTGTCTCCGGGTTTGGGATAGAGTAACATATGTATACGGGGCTGAGGAGTCGTCATGCCAGAATACCGTCAGAATATGGCCACGAGGGAGTGGGTGATACTTGCCCCGGAGAGGGGAGGTCGTCCGAAGGATGTTCATCCGGCGGCAACATCCAATACACCCGTACCGGATAACAGGTCCGATTGTCCCTTTTGTGTCGGCAACGAACACCTGACCGAAACACCGTTGTACGCCTTTTCGTCGGGTGACGACTGGCAGGTGCGCGTGGTCCCCAACAAGTTTGCAGCGCTCAGGCAGGATTTGCCCGCGACCCGCACGCCCGTTGGCGCCTTTCTTTCCGCCGGAGGATTCGGCATGGCCGAGGTCGTAATTGAACACCCCCGACACAATCGCACGATCGCCACGATGGATGCCGACGAAGTCCTGGGTGTCCTGCGTGCGTATCGCGAGCGTCAAATCGAAATCAGCAAGGCTCCCGGAATCAACCTGGTGACGGTCTTCCGCAATCACGGCGCCCGGGCCGGGACATCTCTGGAACATCCTCATTCGCAGATTATCGCGACTCCCATTGTACCGCCGCATGTCCGCTACCCGATGGAACAGGCGGTGATGTATTACGATCAGAACGGCTCCTGCGTGTATTGCGATATGGTCGCTGAGGAGATCAGACAGCGGGACCGCATTATCATGGCATCTGACCGATTTGTGTCTTTCTGTCCTTTTGCTGCCCGATCACCGTTCGAATGCCGCATATATCCCAGGGCTCACCAGCCCAGCTTTGTCCTGACTTCAGATGCCGATCTGGTGGAACTGGCGGTCATGCTGCGCGACTTGCTGAAGAAGCTATACCTGGGGCTGGGGAATCCGGACTACAATTACATTCTCCGGTCGGCCCCGGTAGGGGACCATGATACCCGCCATCTTCACTGGTACCTGGTTATTGTGCCCCGCATCTCCACGGCGGCCGGGTTTGAGATCGGATCAGGTATTTACATCAACACTGTTTCGCCGGAAGAGTCTGCCAGGTCACTCAGGGAGGTCAGTACGACCGTCGGATAGCAGAATCAACCGCCCCGGGCAGCCAGGCGCGGATACCCGACCTGACCGACAGACCGGCATCTGTCCTGAGTGACGACGCCGGTTGGCAGGTACCGGCGCCCCCTGAGAATACTTCCAAGCCTCGGGAACTTCAGACACAAATACCATTTACAAGAGAGTGTCGGCAGGCTTACTTTGCCGTATCAGTTGACCGATGAGACCGCAACCACCGGAGGGTACATGCCAGCACGGCGCGCAGCACAACGGCCACATGAAAGCATCGCCGTTATCTTTCTCCTAGTAACGTTTCCTCTGCTGTTATCCGGATGCTCAGACGATTCCGGGAGGAACCCCGGTCGGACCGGTGATCGACTCGTGCCGGCCGTGGAGGTGGTTCAGGCTGACTACGGCAGTCTTCCCTTGAGTGAGCGTCTGAACGGACTGGTACGGGCAAAAAACCAGGTGGAGCTCTTTCCCCAGATAAGCGCCGCGGTCGTCCAGGTGTATGTGCAGAACGGTGACCGGACGAAAGCCGGGGAACCGCTGGTGCGACTGCGTGATACCGAACTTCGGGAACGGCTCAAACAGGCCGAGGCCAGTTACCAGATTGCCGCTGCCCAGGCCAAACAGGCCGAGGCGGAACTGCAGCGAGTTCAGGCGGAACTGAGACGCAGTAGCGGCTTGGCGGAAAAAGATCTCATCAGTCCGACCGAATTCGAGACCGCACAAACGCAGGCAATAGCTGCCGAGGCCGATGCCGAACTGGCCCGGGCCCGGGTGGAACAGGCCCGGGCAACCGTGGATGAACGGCAGGAAGCCCTGTCGCGGACCGTTATCAGGGCGCCGGTCGACGGTACCGTGGGGAATCGCAACGCTGAAGTCGGCATGGTGGTCACTCCCGGTAACAGACTGTTTACGCTGGGCCAGCTTGACTCGCTAACAGTCGAAGTGGTTATCACGGATCGTATGCTGTCGTATATTCAGAAGAGTCAACGCACCGAGGTCTCCTCTCCGGCAATCCCGTTTGGTTCGCTGGAGGCCCCCCTGGCCCGTATTTCGCCCTTTCTGCATCCCGTCAGTCACAGCACGCGGGCCGAGATTGACTTCATTAATCCCGACGGCGCCCTGAACCCGGGGATGTTTGTGACGGTCGACATCTTCTACGGTGAGAGCGAGCAGGCCACGATTGTGCCGTTGAGTGCGCTCTGGGAGAACCCCGCAACCGCCTCGGTTGGCGTTTTTGTCAGTCGCGATTCCCTGACAGGCGAGCCGGTGAGCGGCGTTGATGCCCCCGGCGGCGGGTCCCTGACAAATCCGGTTTCGTTTGCGTTTATTCCGGTCGAAGTGATTGCCCGGGGACGCATGAGCGCCGGTGTACGGGGAGTACATCCCGGAAACTGGGTGGTCACGCTCGGTCAGGATCTGCTGGAAGGGGATTCCGCACAGGCTCGCGCACGGTTGGTCAACTGGGAATGGGTCGAGAGACTGCAGCAACTTCAACGAGAAGATCTTCTGGACGAGATAATCCTGCGCCGGGAGAAAAAAGCCGTGGATACATCGCTGATCGGAGCGGAATCCTCCGGCCGTGAGGGCCGTTCATGAACATCACCCAGACAGCCGTCAAACGTCCGGTCGCCACGACCATGGTGTTTCTCATCATTATCGTGATCGGCGTCATGGGGTTTCGGTTTCTCCCGGTCGATTTGCTGCCACCGATCGAATACCCCATGCTCTCAATCTCCACCACCTATCCGAATGTGGGACCGGAGGAGATCGAGACCATCATAACCGACCGGGTTGAGAACGCTATTGCCAGCGTTCCCAATCTCACCCAGGTACGGTCAGATTCCGAAGAGGGCCGGAGCAGGGTTCGGCTGGAGTTTGCCTCGGGCACCGATGTCGATGCGGCCGCCAACGATGTGCGGGCGGCACTTGATCGCATTCGCGATGATTTCCCTCCTGAGGTCGAACCGCCGCGCCTCTGGAAGTTCGATCCCGACAATTTTCCGGTAGTCATTTTGGGAGCCCAGTCCGAGCGTTCCATGGACGAACTCACGCTCATTCTGGAACGGGAGATCGCCCAGCGTTTTGAGCAGCTGCCGGGGGTCGGGTCAATCGATGTCTGGGGTGGCGTCTATCGCGAGATTCAGATTCAGCTCATGCGCGACCGCCTGGCGTCCAGCAGTCTTTCCGCCGCCGATGTGCGTGCGGCCCTGCAGCGAGAAAATGTCACGCTG
>JAHIVM010000417.1 GCA_018816665.1 Candidatus Zixiibacteriota bacterium | reverse complement strand
TCTGAACGCCGAGAAACTGGCCGAGGAGTGCGGCGTCACCGAGCGTACTATCTACCGGGATATTATCAGTTTGTCCGAGGCGCATGTGCCTGTCTATTATGACAACGGCTACAAACTGGCGTCGGACAACTTTCTGCCTGCCCTCAATTTCAATCTCGATGAATACGCCTGCCTGAATCTCGTCCTTGAGAGCACGCCGCTCGCGCACGCGGATTCCTACGCCCGGATACTCAAGCAGATTCGTGCCAAAATCGAAACAGGTCTTTCGGACGCGATCAAGAGGGAGAAGAGGACTCTGACGCCGACCACCCATGTGGATATTCCGACTACCCTGTCCGAGAAACGCAGACGGGAATACTTCTCCGCGATTGAGGACGCTATCGATGCCCGCCGCTGTCTTGACATGTCGTACGAGACTATCAATCATGGTCTGACGGACCGAACGGTTGAGCCGTACTTTATCGTTTTCCGCGGACATGCCTTCTATTTCGTTGGGTGGTGTCAATTGCGAGACGGATTCAGGACCTTCCGACTTGACCGCATACGCCTGCTCTCGGTTGCCGACCGCACATTTGTGCGACGCCCGGGTGTCTCGGCCGATGACTACTTCCGCGACAGCTGGCTGCTCTTCAGTGGCCCTGCCACTGATGTCGTCGTGAGGTTTGTCGGCGCCGCCGCCCGGGTTGTTCGTTCCACCAAACACCACCCCAACGAAGAGGTGCGGGAACTGGCCGACGGTTCCCTGGAGTACCGGGTGAGCGTAAGGGGCATCGAGGAAATCACTCGCTGGATTATCGGTTTCGGCACCGAGGCGCGAGTCATCCGGCCGGCATCTCTGATCTCCCGTTTGGCCGACCTGGGTGCGTATCTGTCGAACGCGTACGCGACAGACTAGTTCGCAATGCAGGCGCTTCCGACCCGCAACGGCGCATATTTTGAGCATTGTCATATCCAGACGCAATAACTATTCGGGGTGTGGAACAATACCGCGGTGCGCGGGGTTTTACCACTTGACAGATACTGTCAAGCAGAAAAGTAGGTAAGTTGGACCAATTCTGACCAAGAGTTTAGGATTGTCAGGGAACGCCGATAATGGAAGTTAGGGTTTATTCAGGGGCTAGATGTTGCAGGCACAGGCTGTCGGCAGCGCTAATCCAAATTTGCAAATGCAAAGGGGGACATCATGGCCAAAACTGAACGGCTCATGAAGTTGATTGGATTGATCCGCAACCGCAATGTAGTGTCGGTCGCGGAGATGAGTGAAGCATGTGGTGTGTCGCAGCGTACGATCTACCGGTATCTCAACACGCTTACCAGGATGGACATACCGCTTACCGCGCTTGAGGGCGGCGGTGTGCAGATGACCGATGAGACTGCCGCGGACAGCGGCCTCACTTCTGAGGACATGGAGATTCTGTCGTTCTGCCTGCAAAACAACCCGCTGGCACGGTATGACTATTTCGCGCACCGTCTGGATCGCATCCAGGACTCCATCGGTCTTAGCAACACTCCGAAGGCCTCGCTTCTGGAAACCGGTACCACTACGACTGAGAAGACGTCCAACGAGCGTGAGAGCCGGTTGCTGGAGCAGTTTGCTGTTGCCAAGGCACAGTCGCACCGTTTGACCGTACACACGGCATCCGGCGGACTTTCGAATGAGACGGTCATCCCTCGTTCGATCAAAATCGATCAATCCGGCGTGCGGCTGGTGGTCGAGACCGAGGGGAAAACTCGTCGGGAGATCAATCTCAACGACGTGGTGCGTCTAAACGTAATGGCAGAAGTCACCCGGTAGGGGTGACCTGCCGATCGGCGGACTCATTTTGAGGTTGACATCCCGCCTCGCGGACTGCTTTCTGGCAGCGTGACCAAATTCACTCTCAAAGAAATAGCTTTGGCAGGGCTGATCGCTGCCCTGTACACAGTGTTGGGGTTGGCCTTTCTGCCAATCTCCATCTACATCTGGCAGGTCCGGGTTGCTGAGGCCCTTACGGTCCTGCCTTTTGTCACCCGGGCGGCAATACCCGGTCTTTTTGTGGGTTGCCTGGCGGTAAATGCCTTTGGCGGGATGGGCTGGCAGGACATCGTATTTGGCCCTCTCATTACGCTGGTGGCGGCGATCCTGACCCATCGGGCCTCCGGAATCAGTCATCGGACTACCGCCGTTGCGCTGGCCCCGCTGCCGCCGGTTCTGCTGAATGCCTTTGGCGTTTCACTGTATCTTGCTCCCATTCTTGGCATGAACTACTGGTTTGCCGTGCAGATGATCGCGTTAGGCCAGGCGGTAGCCTGTTATGTTCTGGGCATACCGTTGATTTTGCTGCTGCGCAACCGGATAGCATCGTTGGTCCGTAGATAGGAGAGAGTCCGGAGCAAGGCCGTACCGGTGTATAGCTGTCGATTTCCGATAATCGGTCGATAACTGAGTAGATAAGACCTAAAAATGAAGAGTGAGATATCTCATGTCCCTTAAGATATGCATGTATGAAGATGAGGCTTTCCGCCAGTTTTATCCAATCGCGCTGACACGAGCGATCCCGACTCTTCGGGCCGGCATTTTGCCTTTGTACAAACGGCTCGAGCGGTTTTTTGACAACCCCGATCTGTGCCTGTGTACCCGGGACCAGGTTGCACCCGTAACCGCCGCCAAACTGCGGGACTATCCCGTCAACATCATCAAACGCGAGGCCGATGCCGACGTGCTGTTTCTTAACTCGCGCATTCGCGACTACGGCAATCTGCCCGAGGCGGTCAAAGACGCCGCTGTGTCGACCGAGTTCAGGAACAACGGCGATACGGTGGCCGTGTATTTTCAGTCTGAGACGCTCTCCGAGGTGTCAACAGTGGCCACACCCAACGAATACCTGCAGGCCTTTTCTTTGCGACGAGATGAAATCCCGCAACGTGCCACCACCGCCACACTGTACGGTCACTGCTGGGATCTGATGGCCGATATCGAGGATGAAATTCGGGCTGATATCGAGTTCCTGAGACCGGAGCT
>JAHIVM010000416.1 GCA_018816665.1 Candidatus Zixiibacteriota bacterium | reverse complement strand
TCTTGGGCGACGGTCAGGAACTAACAGCTTGTCGCGACCCTTCAAAATGCTGGTGGCGACCCGCTCAAACTCGCGCGGCACCAGCGCCTGAAGACTGTACAGGTGCCATATCTTCTTTTCACCGAGATTCCAACTTCGACGGTTCCTCATGGCCTGGGACATCACAACCTCCGGGTCTACACGGTTTTCCGGTCGGTGATACATTGCCAGACTACCGCCCGCAGATCAGCGTATCGTGCAGATATTGTTAGAAGTGTGTAAATGTGAGAGAGGAAAACAGAGCTTACTGCAGCGATACCGCTTCGATCAGATTCGGGCCGTTTTGTGTTACCGTGTAGCCGGGGAAACTCTGCGAGGCTACCCGACGGCCGTCGGCGCCCACAAACTCCACCCGCAAGTCGTAAGTCCCGGGCTCAACAACAAAATCACCCACTAAGATACGCCCCGGCAACAATCGCGCGCAGCGCAGGTCGGGGTTTTCGGAAACGTCCGTGACGACATCAATCGCCGCCTTTTTCAGCCACCCGCCCAGGCCTCCAGTGTCGGCCTTCTGCTTCTGCTTGTGAGCGATTAGCCCTTTTGCTACCGCCCTTAGAACTGTCCGTATGTAAATCATCGAACTCTTCGCCCGGAAGGTCTCCCGCGCCACAGCCCCAACATCCTCAAGCAACTGGAGTTGCCCCAGCCGTTCACCGTCGACATACACATTCACCCGGTCAATCATCGACACGCGGTCCTGCAGCTCCGGAATCGCAAACTTGAAGTAATAATCCTCCGAGACGTTCATCGGAATATGGGTATATCCGGGGACCTCCTCGTCCTTGTCCGCATACATGATCTGGACGAGATTGAGCTGCTTGTCCGTACGGATACGAAGTGACAATTCTTCTTTCACCGGGGCCAGGCCGGCCAGCGCGACAACCGAGAGGATACTGCCTTCGTCGGAGACGTAGCGCACATCGGGGACATCGAAATTGTAGATATACGGCTGATCCCGGAAGGCCTGCTGCAGGTACTCCAGATCGATCCGGGCATCGTCCCATTTACCGTCGGCCGCGTACATGTGCATGCTGAGATACCGCGCGAAGGCATCGTTGTACATACGCACGGGCTTGATTTCGTAGTCAACGCCGCCGATCGAGGTATCTTTGGCCAGTCCCTGCCGAAGCAGTAACCCGGCATTGGAATACTTGGCCTCGAGTTGCTCCAGCTTCAGGTTGGCGCGACGGATTTCAACAAAGGCGTCCTCGTACTCGCGCATCATCAGGTAGTTAAGCGCACTGATCAGGTTGCCGTAGAGGATTTCGTAATCCTCACCGGCATACTCAAGCACGTTGTCATTGAGCAGCACCGAGGTTACCGCGCGGGAAATGCTTTTGGTAAACAGCTCCTCCGCGGCGGCATCGGCCTCGTGCAGCCGGGCGTTACTGGTGTCGTATTCACCGGCGTAATGATAGGCCAGCCCCGCATCGGTGAAATAGACCATGCGGTCTTTGTGGCCGTACTTGCCCTTTTCTTTCGCGATCTCCAGCTTCACAGCGGCCGAATCGAAGTTGTTCGTTCGCAGGTCGACCGTGATAGGATCATAAAACCCCTTCTGGGTTTTCATCGACCCGCAACCGGAAAGTAAGACCAGGGGCAAAAGCCCCTGGACTATGAGTCTGACTATGTGCTTAGCTGTCACCGGAGCGGTCTACCACTTGGTTTTGCCCTGCGCGATACCCTTTTTGATCTTTTTCATGCCGATCCAGACCTTTTCCATGGTCTCGATATTGACCAGTTGAAGATCTGTCTGGTAAAACATCACCTGCTTGCCGCCTTCCTGGTCGGCAATGGTGTTGATGGAACCCAGCAGCAGGAAGTCGGCGCCGGTTTCCGCCCGGAACTTTTTCATCGTTTCGGGGGAGGCAAACTCCTGTTGTTCCTGGCGCTCGCCGCGAAGCTCCGCCCGGACATCTTTGCCGGCCACAAACCGGACCGCCGAGGAATTTATCAGCTCGCGCTCAAAGTCAGTGGAAAACGTTTCGGTGTTGATATGTTCGCTGCTGTTGTTTTTGATTGTCCCCACCGTCACCACCGGCTTTTTGCCGGTCGCCCGGGAGAACTCGTTCAACCACGGCCGGGACATACAATCGGCCACCATTTCCTCGGCCACCAGGCGGGAGTCGGTGTCGTTCCATTTGCCGCTTAGGTCCTGGACACTGTCGACTTCGAGGCGGGTGACGGTTTTCCCGCCGCCGCCGCAGCCGGTCAGCATGCCGACCGCCAGCAGAATTGCGATCGCTTTTTTCATCTCGTAGCTCCTTTCGACTCTATCTCTATCCAGATGTTGTTTTCTTGCCCTCTGGATCCGGCCGTCGGCCGGCTCTTCGGATTGCAGTTGTCAGGTTATACCGCTGCATTACATATCGGGTTCGCGGGTCGCCGTCAAGCATTGAACTCCGCCTCGGTCAGTACCGGACGCGGCCGTGTGTCACGGGCAATTTCTCGGGCTCATTGAGTCTGTGTATCGGGTCTCGACCGGCGGTCCTTGACCCACACAAAAAACCGCCGCGCGATTGCTCACGCGGCGGCGGACGTTAATGACGATAAAGCTGTCGACTACTTGCCAAACAGCGTTTTTCCCGTACTCTTGAGATCATCGCAGGCCTGCTGCACCCGTTTGGCCATGTTCTCCTCCGCTTTTTTCATGTACGAGCGCGGATCGAACTTCTTTTTGTTAGCCATGTTGTCGCCGTCGTGGGTCAGTTCCGCCGCGTTCTCAATCATGTGCGCTTTCACCGGCTGGGTGAACCAGTACTGCGTATCGGTATCGACGTTCATTTTGACCACGCCGTAGTTCAGAGTCTCGTGGATGTCTTTCAGTTCCGAACCGGATCCCCCGTGGAACACCAGCAGCATGCGGGCCTTGTCCCCGTGTTTGGCAATAACCGCATCCTGGCCGTTTTTGAGGATGATCGGCGTCAGCTTGACATTGCCCGGCTTGTAAATACCGTGGACATTGCCGAAAGTCGCCGCCAGCAGGAAGTCATCGCCGATACTGCTGAGCGCCTCGTACACGCCCACCATATCTTCCGGCGTGGTATACAGTTTCTCTTTTGGCTGATCGGAATGATCGATCCCGTCTTCCTCGCCGCCGACCACTCCGGTCTCAACCTCGATCATCAGGTCGGCTTCTTTGCACATCTTGAACAGCTCTTTGGCAACCGTCATATTTTCGCCCAGCGGCAGTTCGGAACCGTCAAACATATGCGAGTTAAACACGGTCGGCAGACCGGCGTTTTTGCGTGCGATCGACTCTTTCACCAGCGGCTTGAAGTAGGTATCCACTTTCTTGGGCTGGCAGTGATCGGTGTGCAACGCGATATACACGTTGTAATGCTCGGCCATCCGCCGAATATGTTCTGCGATAGTAATCGATCCGAGTACGGCATCTTTCAAATGCAGCCCGGATGCAAACTCGCCGGCGCCGGTCGAGGCCTGGATGATACCGTCGGACCCGGCATCGGCAAACCCCTTCAGGGCGGCGTTAGCTGTTTCAGTTGAGGATACGTTGATGGCCGGGTAGGCATATTTGCCATCGTGGGCCGCTTTAAGCATCGTTCTGTATTGATCGGGGGTGACAATCGGCATGATATTAGTCTCCAATAGTGAATGGGATTACTCTCATAATCCTCAAAGTCTAAAAGCTGTTTATCCGGAAAGCAAGAAAGAAGAACCCGGTTTTTCGGTCACGACCGGCAAAGAAAACGGGTGGCCGCGATTTGGTCCCGACCACCCGCGCGTTGTTTTCTACGCGTTCAGCATCTGGCGCAGCACCATGTGCAGAATACCACCGTGACGGTAGTAGTCTACCTCTATGAGTGTGTCCAGACGAGCCTTCATCTGGAACTTCTTCTCGCCATCACCGCCGAGTGCCTTGACCGTCACATCCTGACCCGGCCGCAGGTTGGCATCGAGTCCGTCAATCGTGAACAACTCGGACCCGTTGAGCCCCAGCGATTCCGGAGACTGCCCGTTTTTGAATTCGAGCGGCAGTACGCCCATACCAACCAGGTTCGATCGATGAATACGTTCGTAGCTTTCGGCCAGCACCGCCTTGACACCCAGGAGATTGGTCCCCTTGGCGGCCCAGTCGCGCGATGACCCCATGCCGTAATCCTTACCGGCCAGCACCACCAGCGGCGTGCCGGTTGCCTTGTACTTCATGGCGGCATCATAAATCGACATGGATTCGCCGGTCGGGTGATATCGCGTTACCCCGCCCTCGGTCCCCGGCAACAACCGGTTGCGCAGCCGGATATTCGCAAACGTTCCCCGGGTCATTACCCGGTCGTTGCCCCGACGAGAGCCGTAGGAATTGAAATCCGCGAACTGAACGCCGGCATCCAGCAGAAACCGTCCGGCAGGCGAGTCGGCCTTGATAACACCGGCCGGTGAAATGTGATCGGTGGTAATGGAATCTCCCAGCAGGGCCAGCACCCGGGCATCGCGAATCGGGGCAATCTTCCCCGCTTCTTTCGACATCCCCACAAAAAACGGCGGCAACTGGATGTAGGTCGACTTGTCATCCCACGGGAAAATCTCGCCCTCGAATCCGGTAATGGCATTCCAGGCTTCGTTACCGTCGAACACCGAGGCATACTTCTCCCGGAACAATTCCGGCGTGACCGTCTTGCTGACAATGTCCGCAACTTCCTTCTGGGTCGGCCAGATGTCTTTCAGGAAAACTTCATCGCCTCTGTCGCTGATACCTATCGGGTCATTGACCAGATCGATATCCACGGTTCCGGCCAGGGCATAAGCCACTACCAGCGGCGGTGAGGCCAGGTAGTTGGCCCTGGTGTGCGGACTGACCCGTCCCTCGAAATTCCGGTTGCCCGACAACACGGCGGCCGCAACAAGGTTGCCGTCGGTAATCGCCTTGACTACCTCGTCCGGCAATGGACCGGAGTTTCCAATACAGGTCGTGCAGCCGTAGCCCACCGTGTGGAACCCCAACCGGCGCAGCGGTTCGGACAACCCGGCGTCATCGAGATACCGGGTAACCACCTGCGATCCCGGCGCCAGCGATGTTTTGACATAGGGCTTGCTCTTGAGTCCCTTGGCTACGGCCTTTTTCGCGACGAGACCGGCGGCGATCAGGACCGCGGGATCGGAAGTGTTCGTACACGAGGTTATAGCGGCAATCACCACCCCGCCGTGCGTCAACTGCGCCTGGTAACCGGCATCGATCTCACTGACATTGTTCCGATCGGCGGCCGCAACCTCAAATCCGCGCTCTTTGACCGAACGAGTCATGTTGGCCTGGAATTCCGATTTCATGTCAGTCAGGGCCACCCGGTCCTGCGGACGTTTTGGTCCGGCCAGCGAGGATTGCACCGAACCGAGATCCAGCTCCACGACTTTTGCATATTCCGGCTGCGGGGCGTCTTTGGTACGGAACAGGTCCTGTTCTTTGTAGTAAGCTTCCACCAGGGCCACTTCGTCCTCGGACCGACCGGACATCCGGAGATACTCCAGGGTGGTGTCATCGACCGGGAAATACCCCATGGTGGCTCCATACTCGGGCGCCATGTTGGCGATCATCGCTTTGGTCGGCAGCGGCATGTCATCGAGAGCGGGACCAAAAAACTCCACAAACTTGCCCACCACGCCGGTCTTGCGAAGAATCTGCGTGATTGTCAACACGACATCGGTGCCGGTCACGCCCTCGGGGATACGGCCGGTCAGCTTGAATCCAACCACTTCCGGCATGAGCATATAAATGGGCTGGCCCAGCATGACGGCCTCGGCCTCGATACCCCCCACACCCCAGCCAAGCACGCCCAGACCGTTGATCATGACCGTGTGACTGTCGGTACCTACCAGGGTATCCGGGAACGCCGCTCCATCGCGGGTCCACACCACCTTGGCCAGATACTCGAGATTGACCTGATGAATGATACCCGTCGCGGGCGGCACCACGCGGAAGTTGTCAAATGCCTTCTGCCCCCAGTTGAGGAAGGAATAGCGCTCACCGTTGCGTTCGAACTCACGCTCCATGTTGACGGCAAGAGCGTCATCAGATGCAAACGCATCGACCTGCACCGAATGGTCAATCACCAGATCAACCGGCACCAGCGGGTTGATCTTTTTGGGATCACCGCCCAGTTCCTTCATGGCGGTGCGCAGGGCGGCCAGATCCACGACTGCCGGAACACCGGTGAAATCCTGCAGGATGACGCGGGCCGGTTTGAATGGGATGGTGATCTCACCCACATTGGTGGGATCGTAAGCCGCCGCTTTGATGACGTCGTCCCTGGTAATGACGCGTCCATCGACATTGCGCAGCAGGGCTTCCAGAAGAATCTTGATTGAGCGAGGCAGGCGGTCGAGTCGGGCATATTTGCTCAGGCTGTCCAGCCGGTAAATCTCGTACGTCTGGGAACCGGATTTCAGTTCCGCTTTGGCCTTGAAGGGATCCATCGTGTGTCTCCTATGAGCGTTCTGACGATTCACCGAATACAGGTAGAGGGATAGTATAGGCAACCATTGCGACGATTTCAAGCACTGGCTTTTTGGCTTCACAACTCGCCGGGCGCGTGTACGGAGAGGGTACACCAGACGATTCCGACTGTAACTGCCACTATTTGACAGTGAAGGTGCATAGTATTGCCGGGCGGTCTCATCTTTTCTCTTGCGCGTCATCACCAATTTACTATCTTTTAAGCAGTTAGCGTCTTCCCTAGCTTTGGCAGGCAATCCCGGGTGGATGGGCGGCTAGTACAGCATGTATGTGAAACGAATCTCAACCGGCAGCGTGGTGATAGGTGCACCCGCCAAGGTTAACTTGTTTCTGGAAGTGCTGTCACGCCGGGAGGACGGGTACCATGACATCAATTCGCTGTTTCAGGCCGTGTCGTTGTTCGATCGCCTGAGGATTCGACGGCTTCCTGCAGAATCAGGGGTTCGTCTTTCTCTCGATGGACCGGACAGCGTCCCGACCGACGAGCGCAACCTCGTCTGCCGGGCCTACAACCTGATGCGCGATAGATTTGACTTGCAGGACGGACTGGAAGTGGACCTGGAAAAGAACATCCCCGTGGCAGCAGGCTTGGCTGGTGGCTCCGCCGACGCTGCTGCGACTATTCTTGCCTGTTCGGTCCTATTCGATCTGCAACTGGAGTACACCGACATGGCCCTGTTAGGGCAGGAGATTGGATCAGATGTCCCCTTCTTTTTCTCCCGGGGACAGGCACTGGTGACCGGCCGTGGGGAGCAGATCACTGCGACGAATTTCCCGACAGATTATTGGCTGGTTCTGGTGACCCCGAACCTCCACATCTCAACCGCTGAGAGCTATGCCAGGCTGAGAACAGGCTTGACAAAATCTCGGGTTCCGTTTACCTTGGAGGGCTGCAGAACGTCCGAAGAGTT
>JAHIVM010000415.1 GCA_018816665.1 Candidatus Zixiibacteriota bacterium | reverse complement strand
ATGGTCGGAGTAGTCATCCCGAGATCGAGCCAGGTGACATGGAACCGCCCGGCGTCATCCACGCCCGTATGCACATAACCGGCGGCAGAGTCCCCGGGGGCTGAGGAGATGGTGATTTCGTGACCGTCGAGCGAACCATCGGATGCAAGCCAGCGGCCGTACACGGCAGCCTCGCCGGATCGATGATCCAACCAGGTCACCAGTCCCCGACCGGTGCTCCGCATAGCAACGCTGGGAGCTTGCTTCACCGCGGTGGCTCCGGTGTCGGAAACGAGAAACTCGTCGTTGGAGAACTCACCGAGCAGGGAACCGAAACGACCAAATATGCGCTGACCGGTGGCCCCGACGACCGGTCGGCTGTCTACCCAGACCACCAGAGATCGGTCGGCGGAAACGGCCAGTGACGGTTCGGTTTGAAGATTCAGATCAGCATCCTGGTTCACGCGATGCTCGTGGGTGGCCGCAATACCGGCATAAGAGATGGCCTTGACAAAAATATCGCCGGCGTCATTTCGCTGATCGGCGAACCCGACCAGGTGATAAAACGTCGCACCGTGAACCAGCGACGGATGCGTGGACGGGGCACCGCGGTCATCGGTATTGGCCCGAACCTCGGCACCGAGCAATCGGTCATCGGCCGCATCAAACAACATCACGTGAATATCAGGGTCGGAATTGACGACTTCGGTCCAGACGATGGCCTGCGTTTTGTCGTCGGCGAAGGCCATGTTTGGGGACCATCGCTGGCCGGATGCGGCCAGGTTGCGGACGGACGGCGAGCCAACCGGGGTCAGGTCCGTGTCCAGACGTACACCCATGATTCTGCTGTTCAGGCCGGATGTCGCCCAGGCGGCAACAACCTGGTCGTCGGATCTTGTTGACAGAGACAGATTCCAGTTGACCAGCAAAGTATCGCCCGCAGACACCTGCTTGTTACTGCCGACCAGACCCAGGGTATGGTCGAACTTCTGGACATACACCTCGCGCCCCAGGCGGGTATCGAGCCAGCCGATGGCGTACTGTGAGACGCTTGACCACGCAACAGACGGTGCATACTGAGCTGCCGTATTGAAGGGTGCCGGAACCACGGCAAAGTCATTGACGGAGGACGGTGCACCGCTGCCGGTATAGAGTCGGGCGTAAATGTCAGCCCGGCCATTGCGATAGTCTTCCCAGGCAACCAGAAATCCGCTGCCCGGAGCTACTGCCACTGTAGGGACCCAGTGCTGCGCCGCACCGCCACCCAGATTGACCGTTACCGGACCAACAACCGAGGCGCCCGAAGGCGAAAACAGTCTCATGGCGATAGTTGAGCCGGAGGCGTCATAGTTTTCCCAGACCACCACCACCTGACCGTCAGGAAACACCGCCAGATCAAACGGTCCGGCAAAAGACTCCGAACTGGTATCATTGACCAGGAACGTCGGCAGGTTAGCCGTAAGATCCGAATTGTATCGTGATCCGTATATCAGTCCTCCGGTCCGGTCCCGCCAGAACAAATACACGCGACCGCTGGTATCCGCGGCCAGGTTGACCTCGACAAAGTCCGAACCAACACCGGATGAAGCCGCGACAACGTTGTCGCCGTCGGGTTCGCCGAGAGCCGTAAAACGCTGCCAGAAAATCTTGTCGGCCCCCAACCGTTCATCCTGCCAGGCAACCAGCCAGCCTCCATCGCGACGGGCCAGCACGGCGGCATTCTGCTGGCGGAAGCGCGCCGGAGCAAACGACCGCGAGACCAGTTGATCGGTGAAGTCGGCGGCGCTGGCGGCCTGGCCGACTATACCGTCGGCAGTAAGTTGACGAGAAGAGAGATCCAGTCCATTGATCCGCTGCTCATGTCGGTCCTCACGTTCGCCGGCCAGCGCGGAACAGGTCAGAATCGCAATCACTAGACAAACTGTCAGGAATTTTGTCATACCGTAAATATTCCCTCGGCACATAGTTCTTCTGTACTCTCAAGGCAAAAACGGTGCCCTTTGGACAGTGAAATGTCTGTCGACAGCAACCGTCGCGACGTCCGAGTGAGGGTTGTAAGCTACTGGCGGTGAATGCGTTGTTGTGAGGCACCTGATTCGGACCGGGATTCCGGTCTTAGTCAGCGCTAAGTGGCCCCGCCTATGTGCAATATAGTGCATACCCCTGGTGCATGCAACGACAAAAGCGGCCCGACCTGGTATCTCCTGAAACTAGCTATGTACTGTTGTCGTAAACAGTATAGGACTTGACAAGCCGCCTGTCAGAGTGTCTTTTTCTGACCTTGGCAGACGGTACTGAGAAAACGCTTGAGATTTGCGAACGGTGACGGAGAACATGAGCGAACACCCGTGGGGCGGCGATGACAAACGCCCGCAGACACAGCCGGTAGCCGGTCCGGCCCCCCGACATTTGCGAAAATGCCGGGTCGGACTGGTATGCATGCTGCTGGTCGCCGGTTCCGCGTTCACGGTCCGTGCCCAGGACGTCAACGAGCAATACCAGTCTGCCCTGCGCGAGTATCGACAACTGCTCGATGAGAAGTCCCAGGAAATCGCGGACGAGTATCTCGAAATTCTCGAGCAAGTTCTGGGGTTGATTGAAGACTACTCAGAGGATCTCGCGTCTGCCGGCGAGACACAGCAGCAGGCGCACCCGGAATCAATCGACCGGCTGAAAAAGGGACTGGAAGACCGTCGGTACGTGGAGAGCCACGAGAAACTTCTCGAGGACATCAGCGAAGTCATCAATGACATAAAGCATATCGAAAGTCAGCACAAAGCCAAATACGAAACGAATACGCCCAAAAGCTGCCGACTCATTCGTAACCTGCGACGGGAACTCGTGATTGTGGCCGATCTGGTTGAGGACTACTCCGACAACCAGCCGCTGGATATTCTCAAGGACAAGGGCATTCAGAAGTACCTGGAGCAGTCCCTGAAGGAAGCCACCCGGGCACTCGCCGAGGTTTCCCGCAATCTCTCCAAACACGGTCTGGAAGTAGATACGTTGCGAGGAGCAATGATTCCACAGCCGCCGGTGATAGTGGTTCCCCCGATACCGCCGGGTCAGGACCGCGACTGGGTCATCCTGTCGGATGTCGACGATGACGGATTGTCCCGCGTGTTCGCGGACACCCTGAAGGTCCGGCGAAGTGACCGCCCCATATTCATCACCAACCCTACCGGCGGCTTGCGCATCACCGGGTGGGACAAAGACTACCTGGTTGCGGAACTGGGCTATGCCGTCTCCGCCGACACACGCAGCAAGGAACGCGCTTTCGCCAGCAAGATCAGCCTGCAGGCGACGGACGAAAGTCAAGGCTATCGCATTACGGCTGACTTTCCCCGTGTCACCGACTCCCGCACGAAAATTCTGAAGAGTGTCCTGATGGTCTCGGTGCCGTACAAAAACATGGTATCGGCCGATAACTCATTCG
This sequence comes from Candidatus Zixiibacteriota bacterium, assembly GCA_018816665.1. GTDB lineage: Bacteria > Zixibacteria > MSB-5A5 > GN15 > FEB-12 > JAHIVM01. The sequence continues at coordinate 974 of JAHIVM010000415.1, read as the reverse complement.
GCGATGTTTATGTGGCCGATCTCGGCGGCGGGCTGCGACTGCAGAGCAGCTACTCAAGTATCAATATCCAGGACGTTGTCGGCAAGGTGCTGGTCGAGGGTTCCATGGGCGGCATCAGTATCAGTGGGGTGGAGGGATCGCTTGAGGTCAGCAACTCGTATGCATCGATTGCGGTCGATGACTGTGTCGGGCCAATGGACCTTACCAACGCCTACGAGCTGATTGCGATTTCTCAGAGCCGGGGCGACGTTGACATCGTCAATACCGGCACGGTCAGAATAGAAGACCACGTCGGCACTATCACGGTAGAAAACAGCTACGGAGCGATTACGGTCACCGATGTCGAGGGTGACCTTACGGTTCGTAATTCCTACAACCCGGTCGTGGCCCGCGATATTTCCGGAACGACCGCATTGACAAACATATACTCGACTATCGAGGCGGTTGAAATAGGGGGCCGACTTTCGGCCAACTCTGACTTTGGCAACATCACTGTCGACAATCCCCGCGGTCCGATTGAACTGGTCGGCACCAATGGCAATATCACACTCTTGGTGGACAACCGCCTGGTTGGCCGGTCATCGGTATACGCCACTCACGGGACGATTGACCTCACGGTTCCATCAGAATCGAATCTGTACCTGAAGGCACGGGCTATCGGGGGAAAAATAACCGGAAAAGTTCCGGTGGGTATCAGAAGTGAGGGACGCGAACGCTCATTTGAGTTTTCGTACGGGAGCGGACAGGACAGCCTGGCAGTCTCAGGCAACAACGTTTCAATAGTCTTCAACGAACACTAAGGGCAACCGGTCTTCCCGGCCGCCCTCGACACTCATACTTCCACTGTCTCGCGAATAGACTCCATCTTTTTCCGAATCTTCTCCTCTACCGCCGCTACCGTGCGCTGGTCGTAGGATAGATTGGTTTCCGCAGCTGTCAGCCCCCTGAAAGCATCCATGATGGAGTTGACTGTT
>JAHIVM010000414.1 GCA_018816665.1 Candidatus Zixiibacteriota bacterium | reverse complement strand
CACCCTCGAACTCCAAAGAGGATTCAATCGTGATCTCGCTGCCGGGCATGAGGTCCTTCACGTATTCACCGTAGTCGATTTCTCCCGTTCCGGTGAAGTCAACCACGGCAACGTCATTATCTCTTGATCTCAGCGCGTAGGTTGTCTCGGTGACGATGGTCATACCCGCAGAACCGGAGTCCCTGACAATCCACTGCTCGCCGATCTTGACCGCCTCAAGCGGAAAGCGAGGAGCAGTGCTCGCCGATTCGGCGCCCGGCAACGATCCGGCCGAGGGGGAACTCGATGGATCCAGCGAGAAGGATCCCGAAAACATGTTGCTCGGCGGTTGAGGTTTTTCGTCGGAGGCAAAACCCATAGTCGCGGCGCGCGCGGTTACGGCGGAGGTCATAGTGCGACCGATTAGATCGGCGAAGGTCTCTTCGACTATCGACAAATCATCGCGGAGAGCACGGGAGTCGTAGTCATACGTTCCGGTCGGACCGGTACCGGATGCCCGGACGCTTTCAATCGTGCGGGAGATGTAGAACATCGTATCTCCAAGTACGCTGTCAACCGTAACCGCAGTCTCGTTGATCGTGCTGGAATTCATACCGAACATGGCGCCCAGGCCGGGGGCCTCGGTTCGCATGGTCTTGCTGGTACGTTCGTGGAATTGGTCGCCGGGTTGGTATCCCATCCGAAGCATGAGCGGTTTGGCACAGCATGCTTGTAGTGTCAACGCCGAGACAACGCACAGCAGGACGGCGGTTATTCCGTTCGTGTTCATATGCTCCTCTTTAGTGTCATCTCCTCCAGCACGCACAGCCTGGATGATCGTCCGCACTGAGGGACAGAGAGTGAGGTCGGCAGTGCGACCGTGTGAGCGGACGCACTACCATTGATCGAATGTGCGGGCGAAAGACATCACGCCACTTCCGGTTCGGATCAGGCAAAAAGCCGCCACCCCCAATAGACTGTCGCAGGGATTCCAGCAACAGCAAGCAGGACGGTGCCAATGAGGAACAGGCGATAGCCCCCCTGTTGGAAGCGATCGCGCATCGGGCCCTCACTGGTTGGCGATAAGAGCGCCGGTGAACTCGGGGCGCGTCTTCTCAGTGCTGTCGCTAAGGCGATCATTCCCGCGAGGAGAAGCACGAGTTGCCCAACCAATAAATAGAGCATGGCAATACCTCCCTTATTCGGCTGTCAGCGCAAGATAGCCCTGCGCGACTGCGCAGCCCCCGGCCAACATACTGGCAGGTATGCAGATGGCCAGAAGGACAGGCATGATGGTGGAAAGCGGACAAGTCGCCGAAGCGAGAAGAGAAGCGACAGCACAGATAAATTCGAACCACGCTTAAACTTCCCCCGTGGCAGAAAATAACGCCAACGATAATCCTTGTGTCGAGCGATTTGAGCGTAGATAAACCGAGAGATCGTCTCGTGAGAGATGATACTCTGACCAGCATCCCGAGCTAATCTCCCACTCACCTGTTCAGGGGACCAGCCCCGCTTCAAACATCCAAGGACTTTGTCACGCAGCTTCTTATCCCGATCAAGCTTCGAGCCACTCCAGCGTCGAGAGCGACTTACCTGATCGGCATAAACCGGCTGGTACAACCCCTTAGGACTGCGATTACGCTTTAACTCACGAGCCACACTTGATGGCGAGCGATCCAGAGCTGAAGCAATTTGCCGGATCGAGGCTCCCGCGGAATATAAGTGGGATATCTCGATCCGTTCATCAAGGCTGATCTGTTCATATCTTTGTCCCATAACAACACCTGTATAAGGTGTTGCACTTCGTTTGTGAAGTCAGCGTATCCATTAATGGAAATCAATGGGCCCCTGCTTTCGCAGGGGTGACGGGTCTCATGACCCGTGGAACATCACGCCACAATGGTCCGCGTGCAGCTCTTCTTCTACTCTCATCCGAGTTGTCCGGGTGCCACTGTCAAGTCCGCTTGACTGTGTCTCTTTACTTCAGCAACACCATCTTACCCGTGGCGGTCTGGTCATTCGCCTGCAGGCGGTAGAGATACACCCCCGACGGATACTGATCAAGATCAACTCTCATCACATGACTCCCCGCACCGTAGCTGCGGTCAACACGCCTGATCTCCTGACCCAGCACGTT
>JAHIVM010000413.1 GCA_018816665.1 Candidatus Zixiibacteriota bacterium | reverse complement strand
TACTGCGAGCAAAGGCGCATGATTGTCTCGGAGCACGAGACGATGATCCTGTCGCTCAATCTCACCTTGCCCCTGGCCGGCGGCGCGGAACCGATGACTATCCCGCTCACTCAACTCCAGGAGAGTGAGATGACCTTGACGAAGAAGGAGTAGGGCGGTGCATCCAGGGAAGGCATGCGATGTATATGAATCCCACCCAGGACGGGTAGGCCACCGGGGTAACGGTACGATGGGTGGACGGCTCAAGCTTGTTTGGGCCGGGGCCAAGTTTGAGGTGCTGCTGGGAAGTGAGAAAACCTTCCCAGGCAAAGCACCTGACGGCACCGTTAGCATGAGTCACGCCCGCTACTTCGTCAAGCGATCAACCTCGGCGACATGATCGGCGAACATTTTGAGCGTCGCGCGTACCGGGTCCGGGGTGGTCATGTCCACGCCGCAGATTTTCAGCAGTTCGATCGGGTGATCGCTGCCGCCGGCCGAGAGCATTTTCAGGTACCGCTCGATAATCCCCTTTTCACCGGCGAGGGATTTCGTGAGGATCATCTGCGAGGCCGCAAACGAGGTCGCGTATTGATACACATAAAACGCATTGTAGAAATGCGGGATGCGCGACCATTTGATCGGCGTGTATTCGTCAACGACCAGCTCCGGACCAAAAAACTTCTCGGTCAGCTGCTTCCAGCGCTGGTTCATGGCCGCCGGCGAGAGGGCATTGCCCTTTTCAACTTCCTGGTGGATATTCAACTCAAAGTGTCCGTACAGCACCTGATGGAAAAATGTCCCGACCGCATTGTCAATCGCGCGGTTCAGCAGATACAGCCGTTGCGGCGTATCCGTGACTTTCTTCAGCAGGTAATCAAGCAACAGACCCTCGTTAAGTGTCGACGCTACCTCGGCCACGAACAATGCATACCGGGCCTTGGGAAAACACTGGGTTTTGTTGGCCAGGTGACTGTGCATGGCGTGGCCCATCTCGTGCGCGAGCGTGAACATGTTATCAACTGTTCCGTTGTAGTTCATCAATACGTACGGGTGGACGGTGTAGGTTGCGAAATTGTAGGCACCGCTGCCCTTGCCCTGAGATTCGTAGACATCGACCCATCGTTTGTCAAACGCGGTCTTTAGTTCTGCACAGTACTGCTCGCCCAGGGGGGCGGCCGCTTCAATCACTTGACGAACGGCATCGTCCCACGGGACCTCGTAATCCTGATCCGGGAACAGCGGACACATCATATCATACGGCATGATCTCATCGAGCTTTAGCACCCGCTTGCGTAGCGCAGTCCAGGCGTGGAGTCCCTCGAGATTCCCCTCGGTGGTGTCTATCAGCGAGTCGTACACCGATACCGGAATGTTGTTGCCGTCGAGCGAGGCATGCAAACAACTATCATACTTGCGGGTGCGCATGGTGAAGACGTCGCCGTTTACCGATGACGCCAGCGAGGCGCTCAGGGTATTCAAGTGCTTTTTGTACGACGAGTAAAAAGCATCGTTTGATTCCCGCCGGACCCGTCGATCGCTGGACTCAAGGAACTTGTAGAACCGCTGCTTGGTGAGCTGAACGTCTTCACCCTTTTCGTCTTTGACAATCGGGTACTCCAGATCGGCGTCATCGAGCATAGAGAAAATCGTATCCGGACCGCGCGTAACGTTTGAGGCCAGCGCCAGGACTTCTTCGACCTCGGCCGAACGAACATGCGCTTTGGAACGGATCAGTTCTTTGATGTAAAAATCGTATTCATCGGTATTGGGGAACTTGGCTGCCATGTCCTCCAGCTCTTTTTGATCGATAGCCAGGAGCTCCGGCTCCACAAACGAAAACGCGGCACCGGCCATCGAGGAAAGCATGGCGGCCCGCTCGGTCATCGCCTGGTAGCGGGAGACGCGATTGTCGAGGTCTTTGTTCAGGTAAGCGTACTGGTAGAGCCGCGAGACAATGATATGCAATTCACTTCGCGCCGAAAGGCACTCGTAGGTTCGGGCGGGAGAACCGGCCAGGCAACCTTTGAACCGTCCGGCCTCGGCGACAATTTTCTGTCCCTCGGTGTAATCCGTTTCCCAGGCATCGTCGTCCTTGTATATGTCAGCCAGATCCCAGGTATATTTGGGGTCGATCTGGTCGCGGGTGGCTATGTCGTGTGAAGCCATGTCGATCCTTTCTCGGGTTCTTATTTCAACGTGGAGTGAATATGGGTGGTGCATGGAAAAAACGCAAGCGAATGACGACGATTACTGACGGTAACCGAAAGAGGTCTGCATTTCTACGGAGTTCGTGGATGGGTTGGCGGCGAGGCGAAGCCCCGGTGAGGCCAATGCCTGAGGCCGCACAAGAAGGGGCTTTTCGTCTCCGCCCGCACTACTGTGCAGAAGTCCGCCAAGCTTCGGCGATGCAGCAGCGCAACCTGGGCTCGGTTGCACACGGTGACTGACAATGCGAGAGGTGCGAGAAGAGCGGGTTGTCCCCGCGAACTCATGCTGGTGCGTTGGTCCGCAATCCCGGTGAGCGTTCTCTCAGCCGTCATGGTGAAGGATAGCCATATTACACTACACGGTAAGGTGTACCAAAACAGTCGCATAAACGCGGAGAGTACAATCTTTTTTCCTTGACTTTGTGTAGCGTACGCCCGTACACTATAACCTGTCACGATACTTGCGACTACTCGCTCTTATCTGACGTGGGGATTTTTATGGGGAGACGCAGATGATGTATTCACTGTCATTATCTATCCACAACAGCAGTTGATTTCCGTCCAGTACTGAGATCAACGCGCAACACATTGCTAGATTCAGCCGTTACCCAGCGGTCTCGGATCGCCGAGGGGAGGTGGTAGCTGCAGTATGCGCTGCAAGGCAACTCCTTTTGGGCGGGCGGGGTGAGGACTGCGTACTTGCGCAGGCAGTTCTGACTCTGTCCGGAAACCGCAACACGCCAGCGAGGACGGGCGTGGTAGCCCCGGCCGGGTCACACCTGTTTTCAAGAAGGAGGTGGTAGAGGAAGATAGTCATAAGGAATTGTTTCTATTAGCGAAAGAGCACACAAACACCGAGCACACCTTGACCAATCACGCAGTCCAGACATGAGTCGGATTGCTAACTTCAAGAGGCAGCCGCGCAAGGCTGCGAACTGGAAAGGTCAACAATGATACGGTTAACGAATAAAGGACTATTCACCTGTTTGCTTTTGCTAATGCTCGCCTTCGGCGCCAGTGCATTCGGCACGGTCGAGGGCGTTCGTGTGACGACGCCTGATACGTGCTGGTATACCGGCAATTTCATGACATTCCCGGTGTCCATTGAATGGACCACCTGGAGTCAATTTCCCAACGACGCTCACGATCCCGACCGACATCTCAACTATCACTGCAACAACGCCGAGTACTGGGTCCATCCCAGCCACGACATCTACTGGACGACATCGAAGCGGTGTTCACTGTTAGTTGCGCCCAACGATGAGATGTGTTCGTTCGAGATGCGGCTGCGGTTCAACGACAACGTGGCGCAGGTGGCTACGGTATCCAACAGTCCTCTCCTTGACGACGATTGGAACTGGGGCGATGTGTACTACGAAGTCGATAACGGCAGCGGGGAGATTTACGTGGCCGTGGCAGCCGCCAACTGCCAGGACCTTACCCGCCTGGACGACCCTACGGAACTGAT
>JAHIVM010000412.1 GCA_018816665.1 Candidatus Zixiibacteriota bacterium | reverse complement strand
TGGCACAGGTTGCCAGCAATTTCATGCCGATGAGCAACACCAGCAGCCAGAGTTCCATGTTGCCGTGCAACGTAAGACTGATCGTCTGGTATCCGTCGGCCAGCACCTGGGGATAAAAAATCGCCATAATACCCAGCAGCAAACCACCGAGGGCCGGCTTGGTCCAGTTGGCTATTTTCAGCGAGTCAAAGAAATTCTCAATCTTGTCGAGCGACACAGTGAACCCGGCCGCCAGTGCCCCCAGCAGGATGCCCATACCCGCATACAGAGGTATCTCCCAAGCCGACACCAGTGAATACGCCGGAACCTCAAAGGCGGGATGATCACCCAGGAAGGCCCGGGTGACGGTCGACGCCACCATTGATGAGATAACCACGGGGGCAAACGTCTTGATCGCAAAATCGCCCAGGATGATTTCCAGCGAAAATATCACGCCCGCGATGGGGGCGTTAAACACCGATGATATCCCGGCTGCGGCACCGCAACCGACCAGGATTTTGACCCGGTCGCCGGACATCCGGAACACCTGCCCGATTGTCGAGCCGATTGCCGAGCCAATCTGCACAATGGGGCCCTCACGCCCCGCCGAACCGCCGGAACCGATACATATCGCCGAGGCGACTGATTTTGCCGCCGCCACCCGGGGCCGGATAATGCCGCCCAGGCGAGCGACCGAGTTCATCACCTCGGGAACACCGTGGCCCTTGGCCTCGCGAGCGAACTTGTAAACAATCGGTCCGACCAGCAGGCCGCCAAGGGTCGGAATAATCGGAAACCACCATTTGTAGCCACCCCAGTTGGCAAAACCCACCGCCGTGGTTAGGATCTGAGGTGTGAGGCCAAAAAAGAGCTTGTTGGAGTGCTCAATCAACAGAGTGAAGCCCATGGCACCGAACCCGGTAGCCAGGCCCACGACTACCGACAACAGGATCAGTAGATTGGTCTCTGATAGCTGTATGCGGCGAAGTAACTCTGTGGCGGCTCTTTTGTTCATAAGACCCATGAATGTAAGGCCTTTTTTTTAACGGACAACCGTTTTGTTGCCCGAATCAACCTCTTTTTTCTAACGGAATCGAATAGACAGCCTTGACTTAGGGGCCTATTTGGGTAGATTAGCGAGGGATAATACAGTTCAACTCACCTTTTCTGCGGGAAAGGACGTCGGATGTACAACAAGGCTGACGCAGTTATCATCGGTGGCGGCATTATCGGGGTGGCCGCGGCTTTTTACCTGGCCCGAGCCAACTACGGGCGCATAATCCTGGTCGAAAAAGAGAAATTTATGGGGTCCTGGTCGACTGCCAAGGCGGCCGGAGGCATCCGTGCTCAGTTTGACAGTAAGGTCAATATTCAGATGTCCATGGTGTCCGAGGCAGAACTCTGCCGTTTCAAGGACGACACCGGGTACGACGCCGCTTTTGATCAGGTTGGGTACATGTTCATGCTCTCCCGCGATGAGGATATCGCGCATTTCAAAAAGGCGTATGAACTGCAGCGTTCGCTCGGTTTGCCTGTCGAATTGCTGCAGCCTGAAGATATTCCGAGACTCGCTCCGATCGTTCGTATCGATGATATCAAGCTGGCGACCTTCTGCCCCGATGACGGTCTCGGTGATCCGGCCCAGTTCCTGGCTGGCTATGAGCAGGCCGCCCGTCGCATGGGCGTTGAGTTTGCACTCGAAACTGAGGTTACCGGTTTGACCGTCGCCGGCGACAAGATTACCGAAGTTGTCACCAACAAGGGTACTATCGCCTGCGGGAAGGTCATCAATGCTGCGGGACCGTTCGGCGGTCTAATCGGGAAGATGGTTGGTTCCGGTATCAAGATGCAGCCATACAAACGCCAGTGTGTCACCACGGGCGAACTGGACTTTGTACCGTCGAACTTCCCGATGGTCGTTGATGTAGCCTCGGGGCTGTACACGCACAAAGAATCCAAGGGTCTGCTGCTGGGCTGGGCCGACAAAGCCATGCCACCGTCGTTTGACATTTCAGTCGACCCGGACTATACAGACAACATTCTGGAGCGTGCCCTGGATCGATTGCCGAAACTTGAAACCGCCGAAGTGGCTAACGTCTGGGCGGGGTTGTATGAAACGACTCCGGACCATCGGGCGATTATCGGCTGGGAACCGCAAGTCGAGGGGCTGTTGCATCTCACCGGATTCTCGGGCCACGGTTTCATGCACGCGCCTGCCGCCGGTATTCTGGCCGCGGAGTTGTTGACCGGCAAGGAGCCGTCGATAGACATCACGGACCTTGCCCCCGAGCGTTTTGAGAAGGGTGAATTGGTCCACGAGACGAACGTGATCTAGTTTGGGCGACAGAGATAGTTGGAGAGCAGCGGGTACTCGCTGCTCTTTTTTTTTGATCCTCTCCTGTGGGACGCGTATAATAGCTATAATCCAGGAGGACTCCATGAAATCCAGAATCACAAGACTGCTCGCGGCTGTTTTGCTGATCGCCGTACTGAGCGCCGGGTCACTGACTGCCCAGGGGACCGGCCCGGAGCGTGAAGTCACACTCACGGCCCCCGACGGTCTCGTGCTGCACGGCTGGCTCAGCGGACGGCCCTCAGAAGGACCGGTGCCTCTGATTGTCGCCCTGCCCATGCGCGGTCGTACGCATACGAGTTATGATCAATTGACTGTAGAGCTGGTAGGCCGGTGCCGTCGCGACTCTCTCGCCCTCCCCTATCTGCTGAAACTCGATCTGCGGGGACACGGTAAGTCCGTGGCGGGCGATTCCATTCTGGTGGACTATCGCGACATGTCCAACGATGAATACTGCAAGATCCCCGGCGACGTGGCAGAAATGATCCGCCTGGTGTTGGCCGACGAAACGCTGAAGATCGATACCTCACGCATTGCTGTTGTGGGAGCATCAATCGGCGCCAACTCGGCGGTCATGGTGACGGAACACTTCGCGCCGATACACCGCGTCGTCATGCTCTCCCCCGGGGCCGATTATCGCGGTCTGGCTCCCTCCCCCGCGCTGGAGAAGTACGCGGGCAAGGTGCTGATTTATGCCGGGCAGCAGGATCAGTATTCGTATCAGAGTTCCACCGCCCTGGCCGCTATGGATCCGGAGCGTATCAGCCTGAAAGTGTTCGGCAACGGCGACCACGGCACCACGATTATTAACAATGACAAAGATGCCATGACCTATATGCTGGATTGGATTTTCGGCGGCTGGTGATGAAATGGGCGTTGATTCCCCACGTCTGCAGACGCGGGGCGCCCGACTCGCTGTGCAACCGAGGTGGCCTGCCGGTACTCGTCTTGAGCCGGGCCTAACTCATCCACAGAGCGTCAGAGGCTCAGCATAGGATCGCCGGATCCGGCACACCTGCGAAGCAGGGTGACCATTGTCAAGATATCAATGGTTTCCTGCGTGCGCAGGATTGACAGCGCCGGGGCGCTGTTGATGTGGCCGCCTCAAAACAAGTTTGAGGCGGCCACACGGGCAGGAGGATCGGCCAGCTTGATGGCCGGGAGTCACATAATCACAGTCCAAAAGGCGTGACTGTGGCACCCCGATCATATGTGAAGAGTGAAGTTCGAACCGGTGACTACAGACTACTTGTCGCTTGAGGTCTTGTCGTTGATCTGATCGTCCTCGGGCGGCTTGCGGTCGGTGATATCAATCATACTGGTGCCCTCGGCGTACTCGACTGATCTCGGCGTGGTCATGCGCAACAACTTCTGAGTGACATCTTTGATGCGGTTGGCCGATTCCTCGATCACTTTGAGCTTGCCGACCAGCTTGACATCGGCGGCATCGCCGTTCATTAGCAGCAGTTGAACATTACCCAGGATGGCCGTCAGCGGATTGTTGATTTCGTGGTTAACCGTCACGGCGGTTTCGATAATCGCCGAGAGCCGCTCTTTGTCCAGAATCTCCTGTGGCACGGCCGTCTGGGTGGAACCGGCGGCCAGAGCGCTCAGGGCTATCGACGCGCTCAGGGCTTCCAGGAATTCGTCCTCGGTGACAAGGCTGCGCTTTCCCGTGTGAAGGCCTATAACAGCCCCAAACACGCGCTCACGGCGTCGCAGCGGGAGCGTGAAGGAATGACAGGGGGAGGCACCACCAAACGACATATAGGCCGAGAGAAGTTCGCTGTCGCGCCGGAGACTACGGAAGAGGTTGTCCTCGAGCGCAGCCAACCGCTCCCTGTCCCGATCCTCCGAAGCGCTGATGACACTCAGGGAGACCTTCATATTGTCGTCCCAGAGATACATGGCCGCCGCAGAAAGCCCCAGCAGCGTCGCGGCATCTTCCAGAGCGGACCGGGCGGTTTTGTCCAGACTTTCGCCGTCGGACCCTTTGAGGGCCAGTTGGCGGAGGATCTCGTATCTGTCCTGTCGATTATCTGTCATATCTAACCAGCTGTCGAATCAGCTGTGGGTAAAGCAAAAGAGATGCGCCGGCTGAAAAAAAGGTCCCGTAATTGTGTGTACTTCGGTCGTGCGCTCTAAGATACTGCAATACAGGGCCTTTTTCCACTAATTTGTCAGAAATGGGTCCGGGGAAAACGATCTCAATCGTCGCCATTGTGCACGCGAGTTCATAATTAGGTCCCTCTCCGGGCCGCGCCGAAACCGGTTGACATTACCCCTGTCAGGCAATACTTTAG
>JAHIVM010000411.1 GCA_018816665.1 Candidatus Zixiibacteriota bacterium | reverse complement strand
TGGCGCACTAAGCAAACCCATGCCGCTTCCCAATGGACATATTGTCTCCCGCGAACGGGTTGAACTGAATCGTCCGGCGCGCGCCACGGTAACGCGTATGTACGGCGGAGATGTTCTTGATCAGACGCTCGTCGAGCAGTTGGTGTATGTATCCGACGGCTTGAAAGTCACCGGTTACATCGCCCGCCCGTTGAACCCCGGACGGTATCCGGTTGTGATCTGGAATCGCGGCGGATCCGGCCCGCACGGGGCGCTCGATGATCTTACCGCCTACCTGATCCTGGCCTCAACCGCCGCCTGGGGCTATGTGGTACTGGCAACGCAGTACCGGGGCAACATGGGCAGCGAAGGCACGGAGGATTGGGGCGGCGAGGATATTCGCGACGGTTACCATTTGCTGGAGGTCGCGCGGCAGTTGCCACAGGCCAATCTTGAGAGAGTAGCGGTCGAGGGCGCCAGTCGAGGCGGCATGACCACCTACCGTATGCTGACCATGTTCCCGGGGTTTGCCTGTGCGATTGTGCATGCCGGGGTGGTGGACATTCCCGATCTCTGCTGCCAGAAGGATAACTTCGCCCGGTTCTGCAAAGAACTGCTGAGCCGGTTCAGCGATGACGAACGTCGCGCCGAACTGGAGCGCCGTTCGGCCGTGTACTTCGCCGATCAACTGCCGGCAAACGTGCCGATTCTATTGTTGCACGGTGATGCCGACAGGATCATCCCGCTGTCACAATCCGAAGCCATGGCCGCTCGTCTTGAGGAACTGGGTAAGTCGCATGAGTTTCATGTCATCCCGGGTGGGGGTCATGTGGCGCTGAAGGACGGATCGTATCGGGTTATCGACAAGCTGCGGCGGGCGTGGCTGGGCAAATATCTCGCATAACAAAAAGAGGCGGACGGAACCGAAGTCCCGCCCGCCACGGTGCAGGCAATAGGAGTAAATGCCTATTTGACCAGCATCATCTTCCGCGTATCGCTGAAGGACCCGGCTTCGAGGCGATAGAAGTAAACGCCCGAGGCCAGAGCACTGGCATCAAACTCCACTTCCTGAACACCGGCCGCCATCTGACCATTGGCCAGGGTGCGGACTTCCTGCCCGAGCAGGTTGAAGACGCGCAGGTTTACATCGGAAGCCTGCGGCAAACTGAATCGAATGGTGGTGGTCGGGTTGAACGGATTCGGATAGTTGGCTTCCAGCGAGTATTCATCGGGAAGCAGTCCGCTTTTGAATGCCGCAGTCTGTCTGGCATCCGCCGTCGGCAAACCAATCACCGTGCCGTCAGGCAACGCGGCGTACAGACCGAAAGCCGGACCATCGTTGTTGGTACTCGGATCAAGGAATCCGGAGGCGAACACCACGGCGGCTCCGCCACCCAGACCGGACAGATCGGCCACATAGGAGGCCACGACGGTGCTGTTGTCATCACCGGGGGTAACGTCCAGCGTGTAGCTGCCGGCGGGCACGGATATGTACCCCTGGAAATCACCGTAGGCAGCGTCGTCGATCAGGATGTCAACACCGCGGGCGACAACATCAACGGTGGGCGCATCGGTCGCTCCGTGCACGGCCAGCAAATCAACCATATCACTGCCGTTTTTGCCGGCTTCACGGCCGTTATCGGTCGCCCAGAGGGTGAAACCGATATCACGACCGTCGGGATTCGCGGCAAAACCGGTGGCAACCACGCCGTTGGCCACGGCGATGTACTTCTTGTTGGCGGCCAGCGTGACCGGGAAGGTCGCCAGAGCATCCGCTACGGAAACGCTGTTGCCCGGGGCTACGGCGATGTTCAATTCCACGCCGGCCGGTACGGTGACGAACGGGGTGGCCGCACGGAACGCGAAATCCGGAATGAGCAGGCCGCCGTTGACATATATGTCAACCACTTCGGCCGCCGGATCGGCTGCATTGTGAATCACCTGCAGACGAGCGAACTGCTCCTGCATAATCTGAGGGAACTCAACGACCGTTCCATTCGGCAGGGCAGCAAACAGGCCAAACCCTTCACCGTTGTTGTTGTCGTCGGGACTCAGGAACCCGGAGGCAAAGACGACTGCCGCTGCGCCCTTGAGCGAACTCAGATCGGCCTCGAACTGGGCTACGATCGTGTTACGATCTCCGGCCGGTGTAACATTCAACGTGTACTTCGCCGAGGCGAGGTAGTTGTAGCCGGAGAATTGACCGTACTCCAGATTCGAGAACAGGGTGCGACTCCAGCGACGTCCCTCCATGACAATATCAACCGCGGGAGCATCGGTAGCCCCATGGAAGGCGAGGATGTTGTTGAACCAGCCCCAGCGGGCCTTTTCCCTCACGTTATCCTTCGCGACCAGCGTGAAGCCAATATCCAGCCCGTCCGGATTCTCGGCGAAGCCGCCGCCGAGAACGCCGGTGGCCATCAGGACGTACGTTTCGTCATCCGCCAGCGTGTAGTCAAACGTTGCGATGATGTCATCGGCGGAGGTCGAAGTAGCCGGGGCAATACCTACCGAGAGGTTGACGCCGGCCGGCACATCGATAAACGGTGTCGCGGCACGAAACGCGAAGTCATCGAGTAGACGCTCACCGTTAACGTATACATCAACCATGGCGGCATCAGGATCGGCTGCGTTATGAATCACCTGCAGACGAGCCATAGACGTCAGCGACGGTAGTTCGATTACCTGACCATCGGGCAAAGCGGCAAACAGCCCGAACGGTTCGCCGTCCTGGTTGCCTGTCGGATTCAGGAAGCCGGAAGCAAACACTACGGCGGCACCGCCGCGCAGTCCGGAAAGGTCGGCCTCAAAGGAGGCGACCACAGTGTTTTTGTCGTTCGCCGGAGTTACGTCGAGCGTGTACTTTTTGGGGTACACGGTGCGGTAGCTCGAAAACTCAGCATACTGCAAATCACCGAACAGGGCGCCCCAATGCCAATCGCGCACGCGGATATCAACTTCGGGAGCATCGGTGGCACCGTGGAAGGCTGCGATGTCCGTGAACCAGCGCCAGTGGGCCTGCTCGCGAGCACTTGAGTTGGCTACGATAGTAAAACCGATCGACTCACCGTCGGGATTACCCGCGAAAGCCGAAGGATCCAGGACGCCCGTAGCCATGGCTATATAGCGTCTTCCGGACTCCAGGGTCAGCGGGAAGGTGGCCAGGGCGTCATCGGCCGATGAGCTGTTGCCCGGCGCGACACCGACATTAAGTTCCACACCGGCCGGGACATCGATGAAAGGGGTCGCAGCGCGGAACGCGAAGTCCGGCAGCAACAGGTCGCCATTGACGTAAATATCGACGGTGGCGGCAGCCGGATCGGCTGCATTGTGAATCACCTGCAGACGGGCGGTGCCGGCTGAGGCGGTGGCCGCGATCGCGAAGATCAGGGCGAAAGCGAAGACGGTCTTTAGTAGGTTAAACATTGTTCCTATTCTCCACACTCTTGAGTATTCTCATTTCCAAAAAGCGGCCGGGGACTTGTGCCCCGGCCGCGCGATCACATGCGCTACTACTTGTTGACAATGATCTCCGCACCGAGCGGCTGCGGGTTGTTGCCGAAAGCGAAGCCCTTGGCGAAGACGGTGTAGATCTTGCCGTTCTCCAGCGTGATACCCGGCAGCGGCAGGACGACAGCGGACTGACCCGCCAGACGAACTTCCAGATTGTACGTGCCGGCATCCAGCGGCGTGAAGGCCGTGTACTGGGTGAAGGCGACGTTCGGGAATACCGCGGCACCACCGGCCAGGGCTACATCAACCGCCGGAGCGTCGGGCGACAGGTGAATAAAACGCACGTGCGCTTTGCCGGCCGCCGGCGGTGTCAGATCGTCCTGTGTCACCAGCACGGTGATTTTGGACAGCGAGTCAACCGCAAACACCGAATAGACGGTGTTCGGGGCGAGGGTC
>JAHIVM010000410.1 GCA_018816665.1 Candidatus Zixiibacteriota bacterium | reverse complement strand
TGGTCCGTTCATGGACTTCTCTGGCACCGTCAGTGAAGTCAACATGGAAAGACGGAAGGTGAAAGTAATGGTGTCCATTTTTGGGCGCCCCACTCCGGTTGAACTGGATTTCCTGCAGGTTGATCTTGTAAAGGCCAAGGGCTGATTCGGCAACTCGGCACACGTTGGAGAATATGTAAGGTGGCAAAGAAAGTAGCAGCGCTCATCAAGCTGCAGATTCCCGCCGGGCAGGCCAATCCTGCTCCGCCCGTTGGTCCCGCCCTGGGACAGCGCGGCGTGAATATCATGGAATTCTGCAAGGCGTTTAATGCGCGCACACAGAGTGGCAACGGCGTACTTACCCCGGTTATCATATCGGTGTTCGAGGACAAGTCGTTCACGTTTGTAACCAAGACCCCGCCGGCTTCCACGCTGCTTCGTATGGCGGCGAAAGTCAAAAAGGGGTCCGGCGTTCCCAATAAAGACAAGATCGGATCGGTGTCGGTCGACCAGGTTCGCGAAATTGCGACCCAGAAGATGGACGACCTGAACGCCGCCGATGTTGAAGCGGCCATGAAGATGGTCGAGGGAACCGCCCGCTCGATGGGTATTGATATCCGTCGCTAGGGTCGACATGACCGTAATTCGTTAATACCTCGGCGTACTGAAACGCTGGAAGGGAGAATGGACGTAGATGAAGAGATCAAAAAAGTTCAGCGCTTACCGCGAGAAAATCGATCGCCGCAAACGCTATGGCGTGGATGAGGCGATTGCCATCCTCAAGGAAAACAAGTACACCAAATTCGATGAGTCGGTCGAGGTTGCGATTCGCCTGGGTGTGAATCCCAAGCATGCCGACCAGATGGTCCGCGGCACCGTGTCGCTGCCCCACGGCAGTGGTAAGGTTGTCCGGGTGGCCTGTTTCGCCCAGGGCGAAAAGGCGGCCGAAGCGACCGCGGCCGGTGCCGATCTGGTGGGGGCCGACGATCTGGCTGAAAAGATCCAGGGCGGGTTCACGGACTTTGATGTTGCCGTGGCGACGCCGGACATGATGAGAGTCGTGGGAAAGCTCGGTAAAATTCTCGGACCGCGCGGTCTGATGCCGAACCCCAAGACCGGGACCGTCACCATGGATCTCACCAAGGCCATCGGCGAGCTCAAGGCCGGACGTATCGAGTTCCGGGTCGACCGTCAGTCCAACGTGGCGGTGGCGGTAGGCAAGCTGTCCTTTGACCAGGAAAAAATCGTAGACAACGTAAACGCATTCGTGGGCGCCATCATGCGAGCCAAACCGGCTGCCGCGAAAGGTACCTATTTCCTTGGAGCTTCTATTTGCTCCACCATGAGCCCGGGTGTCAAACTTGATCACACCGAGCTGGTGGCGACGGTGAAGAAGTAGAGCAAAGGGAGCCAGTAAAGATGTTACGATCAGAAAAAGTAGATAAAGTAGCGGATATAAAGCAGCTGTTCGAGGATTCGGGAGCTTTCTTTATAACCGATTATCAGGGCCTGAATGTGGCCGACATGACGGATCTGCGCAGTCAGCTCCGCAAAGGAAACGTCCGGTACCTGATATCCAAAAACACGCTGTTCAGCCTGGCGGCGAAAGACGCCGGCAAGCAGGGGTTCGAGAGTCATTTCGTGGGCCCGACTGCGATAGCGTTTACATCCGAGGACGCCTCGGTTGCGGCGAAAATCCTTCACGAGTCGTTTAAGACCCGGAAGTTGCCGCGCATCAAGGCGTTTGTTGTGGATGCACAGGTTCACGGTCCCGAGCAGATGCAGGCTCTGGCCGATCTGCCGTCGCGCGAAGTCCTGTTGTCAGGAGTTGTCGCAGCGGTCGAGGCGCCGTTCACTGAGTTGATCGGTACTATCGACGGTTTCTTCCGTGAGCTGGTTGGTTCCATAGATGCCCTCGCTGACAAAAAGCAGGCTGAGGGTTGAGCATAGATAGATAGGTCAATAGCTCGGCGATCTCGCCCATGCTTCTAAGCGGTTGGCCTAACCGTTTGGGATTGAGGGAACTGAGCAAGGGTTAACTGGTAAATAAGACACTTCAAATATTGTGAGGTTGTTACGGTGGCTAACGAAGTAATAGACGAAATTGTCGAGAAAATATCGACTTTGAGTGCGATGGACCTCGCCGACCTCTCCAAGGCTATCCAGGAAAAGTTTGGAGTCACGGCGGCTGCCCCGGTAATGATGGGTGGTCCGATGATGGCCGGTGGTGCAGCTGAGGCTGCGGAAGAGCAGACGGAATTCAACGTTGTGCTTAACGCCGTTGGTGACAAGAAGATCCAGGTCATTAAGGTTGTCCGCGAGCTCACCTCGCTCGGCCTGAAAGAAGCCAAGGATCTGGTTGAGTCCTCCCCCTGCAATGTCAAAGAGGGTGTTGCCAAGGACGAGGCCGAAGCGGCCAAAGCCAAACTCGAAGAAGTTGGCGCCCAGGTTGAGGTTAAGTAGCTTGACGATCACGGCTGGCCGGGAACTTTCAGGTTCCCGGTCGGTTACACGTCGAGAGTCCAACAGCGACAAATTCCCGTTTCGGTGTATTTTTTGTTGGTAGATTGTCTGCGGATTTAGCTCCCCCGGGTAGACCCCTGATGGGGAGAGAAATGAAATAAATGACAGAATCGCCAAGAGTAGTAAACATCT
>JAHIVM010000409.1 GCA_018816665.1 Candidatus Zixiibacteriota bacterium | reverse complement strand
CCGGTTCTCACTGGAGTCCCAGTCATACCTGCTCCGACTGGCGAATCTGGGCTTCATGACCCGACAGCAGCAGGAACGCATCCTCGACCGTTTGAGCATGTTCTCCCCAAGAGCCGTGACGATGGATCAGGTCAAGATGATTACGTCGGCAGTGCTTTTTGATGAGTACGGCGACAGTGAGACCAGTTCTGTCGGCTCCAACCGGGACGCCGATCAGGTCGTCCGAATCAACTGATCATGTCGTTACAGGGGAAGAAAGTCCTGGTCGGTTTGACCGGGGGAATCGCCTGTTATAAGGTCCCGTACCTGGTGCGCGCTTTGCATAAGGTAGAGGCAGAAATACAGGTGGTGATGACTGTTGCCGCCACTAAGTTCATTACCCCCCTAACGCTTGAATCCGTATCCAACCGGCCGGTCGCGGTCGAGATGTTCCCCGAGCGTGAGTTCGTGTCCACACGACATATTGAACTGGCTGAGTGGCCGGACCTGGTAGTGATCGCCCCGGCGACGGCCAACTTCCTGGGCAAAACTGCCTCAGGTGTTTCCGACGACCTGCTGACCACGATCGTGTGCGCAACACCACGGCCCGTTATCATTGCACCGGCGATGAATCCCGGCATGTGGAACAACCCGGTGACTCAGCGCAATGTGAAAACGCTGCAGGACCTTGGTTACCGGATGATTGGTCCCGATGAGGGCGAGATGGCCTGCGACCACACCGGCGTTGGGCGGATGGTTGAACCGGATGCGATCTTTGAGACCGTGCGCGAATTCTTTGAGGCCGACGCAAAAAAAAAAGTCCTGACCGGTAGGCGAGTTCTGATTACCGCCGGTCCCTGTCGCGAGCCCCTTGACCCTGTCAGATACATCTCCAATCGATCATCCGGCAAAATGGGCTATGCCCTGGCCGAGGCGGCGGTTGCGCTGGGTGCCGAGACTGTCCTTGTCTCCGGCCCCACCAATCTGGCTCCGCCGCACGGGGCAACATTCGTTCCTGTGGAGACCACGGAAGACATGCACCGGGCAGTGCGGGACCATCTTGCGGGTACCGACTGTCTGATAATGGCTGCGGCGCCGGCCGATTTTGCACCGGACGTCATAGCTGCAGAGAAGATCAAAAAGGGCGACAGCGCTCGCACTCTGGATCTCCGTCCGACCGTAGATATCCTCAAGTCAATCGCTAAGGACAAGCCCGATGGCCTTGTGCTGGTGGGGTTTGCGTTGGAAACCGAGAACGGACTTGAGAACGCCCGACATAAACTTGCCGAAAAACATCTGGACCTGATCGTACTCAATAATCCCCGCGACCCGGGGGCCGGCTTTGATGTGGATACCAACAAAGTGACCGTCCTGTATCCCGGTCGCAAGCCCGAGCCACTCGCATTGCAATCAAAATCAGAGCTCGCATACGAGCTTCTGGAGCGACTGGCGGCTATGATTCACTAGGCCTGTTCTTCAGGCTTGCTCTGCTGTCCTGAAATCCGTAATATCAGACATTGACCAGAGGAAGGATCAATGTACCAGAAGCCGGACAATCTGCACGAACTGCTTCGTCGCGCTCTCATGACTCAAGTCGAACTCGGCTGGGACGAGATGGTGGTGGATCGGTCGGCCGTTGCGGCGGCGCAGCAGGAGATGTCCCGGGTGGTGTCTGTTGACCAGGTTGTCGCAGGCGGGGGAAACGTCCAATTGCAACAGGGAGCGGCTAATTTGTTTGTGAATGCGACCTACGAATCGCTGGAGGATCACCGCCAGGCGATTTGCAACTGTGAATTGTGTCCCCTGGGCAAAACCCGCAACAAGTTTGTCTACGGGGTAGGTAATAGCAACGCCGACATCATGTTTGTGGGCGAGGCCCCGGGTGCCGATGAAGACCGTCTCGGGGAGCCGTTTGTGGGCCGGGCCGGACAATTGCTGGACAAAATCCTCGAGGCCATGAAACTCACACGTCAGGATATCTACATTGCCAACATCCTGAAGTGCCGTCCGCCGGGCAACCGTGATCCCCAACCCGAGGAAATGGCCCTGTGTTTTCCGTACCTGAAAGAGCAGGTCCGTCTGATCAAACCGAAAATCATTTGTGGTCTGGGACGCATATCCACGCAGGCCATGTTGAATACCACCACCCCGCTCGGCAAGTTGCGTAAACAATGGCATACCTATGAGGGCGTGCCGTTTATTGCCACTTACCATCCGGCCGCATTGTTGCGTTTCCAGCAGTACAAAAAAGATACCTGGGAAGACATGAAAATGCTGCTGGCCAGATACGAAACGTTGAAGTAAACGGACACCCATGGCTGTGCGATCTGAAACTGCGCGACGCGATCAACATCTGACTCCGCCGCACTCGATTGAGGCGGAACGGGCGGTGCTGGGCGCCGTTCTTCGCGATGAAAACGCGATGAACCAGGTCGTGGATATTGTTCCCGATCCCGACTACTTTTATGCCCGCAAACACCAGTTTGTATTCCGGTCCATGTTGGCCCTTTATGAGAAGGGTGAGCCGACCGACATCACCACGGTTGTGCTCAAACTCCAGGAAGTAGACAAACTTGATGAGATAGGTGGTCGTGTTTTTCTGGTCGAGTTGCTGGAAGAGACTCCCACCGCGGCGAACGTGGCATCTTATGCCGACACTGTGCTGCAGAAAGCAATCCTGCGGCGGTTGATTTCGGCCAGCACCCAGATTGTTGAGGGATGTCATCGCAGCGGCCTGCCGGTGGAGCAGTTGCTCGACGAAGCTGAGGCCAACATCTTCGCCATATCCGAAAGTCGTCTGCGGCAGGGATTTGTGCCGATCAAGGGTGTGATCACGTCGACCCTCGAAGAAATCGATGACATGCAGGCATCCGAGGGCGGCCTCTCGGGTCTTCGCACCGGGTACACCGAAATCGACGACAAAACGCTGGGATTACATCGGGGCGATCTTATTGTCATTGCCGGTCGGCCCTCCATGGGCAAAACCGCTCTGGCTATGAACATTGCGGAAAACGTGGCGACCCGCGAGAAGAACCCCCGCAAGGTGGGTATCTTCTCGATAGAAATGTCTAAAGAGGCGCTGGTTTTCCGTCTGCTGTGCGGACGGGCCCGCCTGAATCAGCACAAGGTGAGATCGGGACGTATCACCACCGCCGAATGGCCCCGCATGGCTGCGGCCGGCAATGTGCTGAACAACGCCCCCATTTTTGTGGACGATTCCCCTTCTCTGTCACCGCTTGAAATCCGGGCCAAGGCGCGGCGACTGAAAGCTCAGCACGGCCTTGACCTTCTCATCGTAGACTACATTCAGCTTATGCACAGTTCGGTGCGGGTGGAGAACCGGCAGCAGGAGATTTCGTTGATCTCACGCAGTTTGAAATCGGTTGCCAAGGAGCTTGATGTTCCAGTCATTGCCATCTCACAGTTGTCGCGTGCGGTGGAACAGCGCACGGGGGAGAAACGCCCCCAGCTGTCGGATTTGCGTGAGTCGGGAGCTATCGAGCAGGATGCCGATCTGGTAATGTTGTTGTACCGGCCCGCCTACTACCAGCACCGAGCCGATCCAAACGATGAGAAAAAACCGGGCTTTGAGGAATTGCAAAACAAGGCGGAAGTGATTATCGCCAAGCAGCGCAACGGCCCGACCGGCACAGTCAATCTTGTGTTTATTGGCGAGCTGGCCCGGTTCGAAAACCCGGATCGTCGTCACCAGGAACTGCCGCAGGGAGTGGAACCGGTTGAGAGCGGTCCCGATATGCCGTTCTAGAGGGGAGACATGGATCTAGGACTTACCTTGCTCGGTCGTCGCGGAGTGCGATTTATCACCGCCCTGGGCGGCATTTGTATTCTGTTTGCCCAATTTCTGTATTCTCTCAAAGACATTCCCCGCTCTGGAAAACAGATTCTCCAGCAATTGTACGTTATCGGTGTGCGCTCGCTGCCCTTGGTGATTGTGATATCGATATTCGTGGGTGCCGTATCGGCCTGGCAGGCGGCCTATCAGTTCAAATTCATCGGGGCGCCGTTGAGGCTGCTCGGCAGTGCGGTAGGGAAGGCTGTCGTAATCGAACTGGCACCCGTGTTGTCGGCCCTTGTTGTGGGCGGACGAGTGGGGGCCGGTATTGCGGCCGAACTCGGTACCATGCGGGTGACGGAGCAGATTGACGCGCTGGATGCCATGGGCATCAGTCCCATGCGGTATCTGGTGATGCCGCGCGTGCTGGCCTGTTTGGTAATGATGCCGCTCCTGGTGGTATTTGCCAACTTCATTGCCATCATGGGCGGGTTGGCGGTATCGGTCATAGGTGTCGATGTTTCCACCGAGACGTTCATGAACGGTTTCAAAAACTCGTTCCAGATATCAGATTTTATTAACGGCCTGACAAAAGCGATGGTGTTTGGATTGTTGATTGGTTTGGTTGGTTGTCATGAGGGATTCCATGCCCGGGGTGGCGCCGAGGGAGTCGGCCATGCTACCACCAGTGCGGTGGTGATTTCCTGTGTGCTGATACTGGTCTTCAACTTTATTTTTGCTGTGATTCTGTTCCGCCTATGAGTAACAACGGACCATTGATTCAGATTGTG
>JAHIVM010000408.1 GCA_018816665.1 Candidatus Zixiibacteriota bacterium | reverse complement strand
CGCCCGGGGCTGTTTTGCGGCCTTCACTTTTTCAATCCCGTTCCGATTATGAAACTGTGTGAAGTGGTCAAAACTATTGATACGTCGGATGAGACGTTCAAGACCGCCTTTGCGTTCGCCGAGTCGGTGGGGAAAACCTGCGTGACCGCCAAGGACTCACCGGGCTTTGTCGCCAACGTCCTGCTGGTGCCGTATTTGCTCGACGGTATCCGTCAACTGGAACGCGGCCTGGCAAGTCGTGAGGACATAGACAATGCCATGGTATTCGGCTGCGGCCATCCCATGGGACCGTTGACCCTCACGGATTTCATCGGCCTGGATACGATTCTGTATATTGCGGATATCATGTTTGACGAATTCAAGGACTCCCATTACAGTGCGCCGCCGCTGCTCCGTCGCATGGTCAACGCCGGCTACATGGGGAAAAAGGCCGGTCGCGGCTTTTACGACTATACAAAGAAGTAAGAGTTGTGCCTTCACAACGCACGCGCCAAGATATATTGAAGAGGTAACGCTATGACGGATTATAAGAATCTGCTGATCGAAAAGAAGGACAGTATTCTGATCGTGACCATCAATCGCGAGCGGGCCTTAAATGCCCTCAACAAGGACACCGTCCACGAATTGCAGCAGTTGATCAACTACCACTGGACCGACCTGTCTCTGAGCGCGGTTATTCTCACCGGCGCGGGCGACAAAGCGTTTGTGGCCGGCGCCGATATCCCGGAACTGGCCGATCTCGATGTTCGCAGCGGTGCGGAACTGGCTGCCCACGGTCAGTACCTGATGAAATCCCTCCAGAACTTCCCTTTGCCGGTGATTGCGGCCATCAACGGCTTCGCGCTGGGTGGCGGCTGCGAAATCGCCATGGCCTGCGATATCCGGCTGGCATCGGAAAAAGCCAAGTTCGGGCAGCCGGAGGTCAACCTGGGAATTATCCCGGGGTATGGCGGCACACAGCGTTTGCCCCGGCTGGTTGGTCGCGGCAAAGCCATGCAGTTGATTCTCACCGGCTCGATCATCAGCGCCGCCGAAGCGTATCGGATTGGTCTGGTCGACGAAATCTACCCGGCCGAGGAACTGATGGACAAGGCTCTGGAAATGGCCAACCTGATCGCGGCCAAGGGACCGCTGGCCGTCCGCATGGCCAAGGAATGTGTCAACCGCGGTCTGGAGACCACGCTGACAGCCGGCTGCGATCTGGAAAAAGCCAACTTCGGCTCGATTTGTGGCACCGGTGACAAAAACGAAGGCATGGAAGCGTTTCTCGAAAAACGTGCCGCCAAGTTTACCGGTCATTGATCCGCACCCCGGTTGTGAACATAGTGGGTGACGGCTCGTGAGGGACGTCACCCGTGTTTTTTATCCGAGATCTCAATGAAGTACCCGGTCCGGACAGCAGTCTCCGGCTCTGCCATCCGCTTCCGGCGCAGGAGCCCGCATTATGAATCGTGAAGCCTTGATTCGCACATATGCCGACGGCCCGGCGCGGCTGAAAGAAACGCTTGAGTCGCTCCCGCGTGAAATGTGGGACTACAAACCGTCGCCCACTGCCTGGAGTGTTCGCGAAATCATCATCCACATGCCGGACAGCGAGGCCTCGGGATATGTTCGTTGTCGCAAGATCATTGCTCAGAACGGGGTGTCAGTTGATACTTATGATCAGGATGCCTGGGCGAGTCGACTCGGGTACCAATCGGCAGACATTGAGGCTGCCCTGGAACTCTTTCGCCTGATGCGAATCGCTACCGTCAACCTGATCAAAACCGTCGCAGAAAGCTCCTGGGCTAACTGCGTTCACCATCCCGATGATGGGAAGATGACCCTGGATATCTGGCTGGAAGCGTACGCTCATCACGTTACCAAACACTGCGAACAGATGCGGCGCAACATGGCCGTCTGGGAAGCCGCCGGTCGTCCGTCGAACACTGCAACCGGATCACGCGACAGGGGAAGCATATGAGAACGATAGTTGTGATAGCCGTAGTCCTGCTGCTGGCTGCGTGTGGAACCTCGGACCGGGAGAGCACTATGGACCGGGCCATTGATACAATCGTACAGGCGGATCGCAATTTTGCCGACCTGGCCAACCGCGCGGGCATCTCGCCGGCTTTTCTGGAGTATCTGGCGGACGACGGTATACTGTTTCGTCCGGGGCCGGTCAACGGGAAACAGGCGCATCAGCAGTTTCCCGATACCACTTCGGTGCTGATGTGGGAGCCGTTTTGTGTGGAGATCTCGGCGGGCGCTGATATGGGCTACACCACCGGCAAATGGATGTTCAAACGCTCCCGGGAGGAAGATGCCCCGGCTGCGTACGGCCGGTACCTGTCTATCTGGCGCAAGGCTGCAGACGGCGACTGGAAAGTGGTGCTGGACCTTGGTATCAGTCATCCCAAACCGGCTGAATGGACCGGTCCCCGGGGGCAGATTGTGCCGCCCAACAGCATAACCTCAGCAGATGTGGCCCGGGCGAAAAACTCGCTGCTTGCCCAGGAGTGGTCTTATGCCACGCGGGCGGCCGAGGAAGGACCGTCGGCGGCCCTGGCGGCCTTCGCCGCAGGCAATGTGAAATGCTTCCGGGAAGGCGCCTATCCGACCAATACGATTGAGGAGGGTTCCCGCCTCATAAATCTGGTGGACCGGGAAATCACCTGGTCGCCGTCGGCCGCATTCGTGGCCCGCTCAGGTGATCTGGGGTACACTTACGGCAGCGGCGAGATCACCAGCACGATCGGTCAGAAGCAGGAAAAGAAGGCCTTCAGTTTTGTGCATATCTGGCGCAAGGGAGACAACGACCAGTGGCAACTGGCGATTGACATTACGAACCCGCTGCCGGACGAGGAGTAACGAGACACTAATCATGCTGCCCAGGATGTACACCGACCTGGCCCATTTGTGGCCGCTGATATCCGATCCGAGCAATTATGCCGAAGAAGCGGCTTTCTGGCGCGAGGTTGTTCGCAAGAAGCTGGGGCCGGGGCGACATCACGTCCTGGAACTTGGTGTTGGCGGTGGCAACAATCTCTCACATCTGACCGCGGATTTTGATGCCACAGCCGTCGATCTTTCGGAAGGCATGCTGGCGCACTCACGAAAACTCAATCCCGGAGTCGAACATCATGTGGGCGACATGCGGACGGTTCGAATGGGCAGAACCTTCAATGCCGTACTGATTCACGATGCTATCAGCTATCTCATCAGCGAGGATGATATTCGCGCCACTATGGAGACGGCAACAGCGCACCTTGAATCCGGCGGTGTTTTCGTCGGTGCACCCGACTTCTTTCGCGAGACATTCACCGACAGCAAGATCTGTCACGACAGAGCGTCGGACGGCAAGATCGAGCTGACCCATATCGAATATACCTACGATCCTGACCCGGCTGACACGACCTATGAAACGGTCATGTTTTATCTCATCCGGGAAGGGAAACGGCTGACCGTAGAACAGGAGAGCCATCTGTTCGGATTGTTTTCCGTTGATCGATGGTTGTCCTTGATGGAAGAGGCGGGCTTTGATGCGGAAACCGCGGAATACCCGGTGCATGAGGATGGCCATCCCGGATATCTGCTGGTGGGAGTCAAGCGTTAGTCGGCTGATGTGGGGGGAACCTGATTGATATGCGATCGACTCGCCCGTATATTCCGCGGAACACATTGGATGGATCGATTAACAGCGCAGGTATCGCAATCTGAAGGAATCTGAATCTTGGCATACAATCGCATTCTCGCCGGTACGCTCGTTCTTCTGATATTGGTCATCTGTGGACGCACTGTTGCCGCTCAAGACTACTGGCAGCAGGAAGTCAATTACGTGATGGATATCACGCTGGAAGATGACCTGCGCACTATCAACGGTTCCATGCGAATCGAGTATATTAACAATTCTCCTGATACGCTGCGCGAGTTGTACCTGAAGGCGTTTCCCAACGCCATTCGGAAGGATTCCTACGCCGATAAGAAGCGGCGTACCAACAACGATTATTCACTGGCCAGGCTCCGGACGCACGAACAGGGGGAACTCACCCTGACTCATCGGTCCGGACTGGACGACGGCAGCGTTCCTTACGACTTGATCACCTTCGACAATACGATCGTGACGGTTTCGTTGCACCGGTCGCTGCTGCCGGGGGATACGGTGGTCCTTCCGTTTGCGTTCACTACGGTTTTGCCGGTCCCGGCAGCAATGCGAATGGGCGTTGATCTGGGTGTGATCAAGGCAGCGTACTGGTATCCGCAAGTGTGCGTGTATGACAGGAAACTCGGCTGGGTCAACTCACAGTATCTCGGCTGGGGGGAGTGTTACGGTGACTACGGGACCTTTGATGTTACTATCGACGCGCCGGCCGATCAGATAGTCGCGGCAACCGGTGTGTGTGTCAACGAGGATGAAGTGCTTCCGGAATCGCTCCGGGCGCAACTGGATATCTCCAACTTCCTCGGTCCGCCCGAAACCTGGCCGGAGATTGATCACGGCGGTCAACTGCGCAAAACCTGGCGTTTTGTTGCGGAGAACGTCAACGATTTTGCCTGGACAGCCTCGAATCGATTCTGCCTCGACCGTGACACCATCAACGGCGTGGAAGTAGTCGCATACGCGCTCCGCGAGAAAGCTGGACGGTGGACTACGGCCGTCGACCTCGGCAAGCAGGCGATAGAGACGTTTTCGGAAATGTACCTGCCCTATCAGTGGCCGGTCATTCGCATCACGGACTCCTACAGCGGCATGGAGTTTCCCATGCTGGTCAATTGTTCCGGAGGCGCACCGAGTACCGTCTTCAACATGCTGCTATACCATGAGATCGGACATCAGTGGTTCATGGGGATGATCGGCTTCAACCAGGTGGATCGTGCATTTCTCGATGAAGGCTTCACGACGTTTGCCGAGCACAACATTATGGAAAAGTACCTCGGTCGGGAGGGCAATTACACCAATCCCCGGAACTGGTACGAAAAGACCTTTGGCCCCGAGCTGGAAGACAGAAACGTGCGCGGTTTTCGGCCCCTGATGCTTCTGATGAAGGATGATGCCGACAAGCCGATGATTGTGCCGTACGATCGGGGGGAGGAATACTGGCCGTATCGCGTGTCAATGTACTACAAGTCGGCGGCTCTGCTGTATTCGCTGCGTTCGATCCTCGGTGATGATTTGTTTTATGCCACCATGCACGAGTTTTGTGATCGGTGGCTGTTCAAGCATCCGTACGAGGATGACCTGCTGGCGACGCTGGAAGACATGACCGGCATTCAATTAGATGCTTACCTGCAGCAGTGGTTCTATCATCGTGATCATCTTGATTATGCGTTTGCCGGCAAGGAAGAGAATCGGGACGGATCAACAATCAACACTACGATCAAATTGAAACGCAATCTCGGCATGGCCGCCCCGATAGACATTGCCGTCATCTGGGAACAGGGCGACACCACGTATTTTACAGTTGCGCCGGAGGGCATGGCGTATGCCAAACCCGGCTACATCCTGCTGCCACCCTGGAACCAGTTCCGCAGTCCTCAGGACACGTACGAATTCACCATTGAGGCGGAACGCAGCGTGTCAAAAGTCGTGCTTGATCCTGATGAATTGCTCATGGATCTTGACCGGCGGAACAACCGGTCCGGACTTCTGCCGCCCATGGAATGGCGCCTTGATAATCTGCTGTACGACCGGGCGCCGCTCGATGCTCAGGCCGTGCGGTGGCGGCCGGATGTCTGGTTCGATGATGTCAACGGAGTGCAACTGGGTGGACACATTCACAGCTATTTCCTGCAACCGGCAATGGGTTTGAATCTGGATATGCGTATCGGCACCCGGTCCGGCAAGGCGCATCTGGATGTCATCAACCGCACGCCGCTGTCTGCATTTGGTGCCAACTCGGTGTTCACGCATCGGTATTTGCTGACCGATCATCGGACGCTGATGACCATGGACTACAGCAAAGTGTTTCGGGAGCGGTACACGCAACCGGACAACGAGTTTCTCCGCATAGAGCTTGAGTACCTGGATGTCCGGGGTGAGCAGGAGAATCGACTGGATGAATTTCGCAGCGATGTTGCGAAGTATCTTCTGGATGCTACCTGGGATGCCACCAGTTCAGCCTACACGCGACTTTCCGGCGGCAGTCTCACGACCGGACGGCTGGGTAGTTTTGCGTTTGTCACACGCGACGCCATCGGGACCTACAAGGAGGATGAGCGATATCGGGCTTTCGCGGAAACGCAGTTCTGGCTGCGCCTGGGATTGGGGGCGTACGGGCGGCCGTATGCGTCGGCGACATTGGAGTACTGGGGAACAAACGGCACACCGCCGTCGCAGTACGTCCAGCATCTCAGCCGCGTTCGTTCGGCGGATCGGTACGGCCAATCACCTGTATTCCGGACTCCGGGCACCTTCCCGGTAGCGTGGGAGAATGACTTTTATCTCGCCAACTCCCGCGTGCGGGGGTACCAGGATCGTATCATCTACCTGACCGGATTCATAGGGGGGTCGGTGGAACTGACGCCTCCCGATCTGTTGCCGTATCGGTGGCTGGCGGTATTGCCGCTGGTGGGCGGGTTCCTGTCGCGGATGGACCAGACGTTTTTCTGCGACGGCGGTCAGGTTACGTTTGACGATAACGAGCAATATTATCCCGAGCCTATCGCATCCAATGAAACCGCTCGATACAAGAACGACGAGGCCCTTTTTGTGTCGGCCGGCATTTCGCTGAAGTTTCCGCCGGTATGGCGCGGACAGAGCGTTCGCCTGGATTTTCCGGTGTATCTCAACAAACCGGCAGCCGGTGAGGACGATCTCGCCTTTCGTTTTTCTGTAGCCTGGCTGTTGCCTGAGAAAATGTAAGCGATGTCGGACAAACCGGTAGAGAACAGACGATGAGTGGCAACACGAACATACGGATTCGCCCGGTCAGCGATCATGACCGACCCTGGGTCACCGAAATCGTTCGTGGCTGGGGGGCCGATTTTGTGGTCACGCGCGGACGCAAAGTATATCCGCAGACTCTTGCCGGATTCCTGGCGGAAAACGACAAGGAAGAGAAGCTGGGTCTGGTGACCTATGAAATCATCGGGGACCAATGCGAGGTCGTCACGCTGGACGCTCTCCGGCAGTTTGCGGGAGTCGGCACCGCCCTGATGGCGCGAGTGGAGAAGGCGGCCCGGGTGGAGGGGTGTCGACGGCTCTGGTTGATAACGACGAACGATAATCTTGACGCCATCCGGTTTTATTCTCGGCGGGAGTTTACTATTGCCGCAGTTCATGTCAACGCGCTGGCGCTTTCGCGAAAACTGAAACCGTCGATTCCCACCGTTGGTTGCTACGGCATTCCCATGCGCGATGAAATCGAGTTTGAGCGATCGCTCTGAAATTCCGGACACATCCTGACCACGTCGAGAAGCCCCGCCCGGCAGTGCAACGGTTCCGCCTTGCGCCCGCCGGTCTGCCGATGTATCGTTATGCAGGGCGGAGAGTTGCTTCAACGGTACCCATCGAAAACGCCCGACTTCACAGACCATAGCGACGAGGAGGATACGATGAAATATCTGGTGGCAATAGCTGTATTCGTTCTGGGGTTGATGCTGATTCCCGGCGCAGCCCACGGCGAAGATACCACGGCGGTGGGGCTGACAGTCGAAACGGCGTTGTGCACGGGAATCGAAGAGCGCATGCCGGTGGGAACGGCGGAGACGTTTTCTCCCTATGTCGATCAGGTGTACCTGTGGTGCAAGGTACTGGGGGCGCAGGACAGTACCTCCATCACCCTGGTCTGGTCGTACGTCGGCGAGGAAAAGGCGAGGGTGGAACTGCCGGTGAAAAGCCCGGTATGGCGAACCTGGGGGAGCAAAAAGATTCTGCCGTCGTGGCAGGGTGCCTGGGACGTCAAAATACTGGATAGCGCCGGTGATATTCTCAAGGCGGTGACATTTACGGTGGCGCCGGATACTACGGTCGCTCCGTAACCAAAAAAAAACGGGGGAATCAGTTGCAACTGATTCCCCTTAGCACGCCACGCAGCGGGTTGTGGCAATGCAGCTTTCCCGTCACCGAAAAGACAACAGGGTACCAACCGCCAATCGCCTACTGCGACGGGACTTTACGCCTACGCGTTGATATCGGTACGGTGGATCGCCAAAGCTCCTTGTTTCGCTCGAATGCCGACAAACCGTCGCTTCGACACTCCTGATACCGCGAGCTTCCCAATAGCACGCAATTGTCCCCGAGACAAACGGGAGGCATACGGTGAAGTGGCTGTGATGCTCAATTGAAGTCGGCCCCGCGAACGGCCGGATCGACAGGCAATCCGGATGAGGTCCGTGTGCTCGGTCTACATTCGTTATTTGCCGAGGGTCGACGATCTTACACTGCGCGGCTGGCGTTTTTTGCGACACAATCGATCTAATATTGACAAGTAGGTCGGAAATGTTATACTTCAAGTAAGTACCAGCACACAACAAACTGTCTCAGAGAGAACCCGACCGTGAAGAAACTGCTTATGCGTGCTCGTGACGGTGATCTTTCGGCCGAGCAGCAACTTTTCTCACATCTGCTTGTTAGATTTACCCTTCTCGCCAAAAGAAGGGTAGGGACGGAGGATGCGCGCGATATTGCGCAGGACGCTTGTTTGACGGTCCTGCAGAAAATGCGAGCAGGCGAAGCACCGGATCATTTTGATGCCTGGTCATACAGCATTTTGCGCATGCGGATCGGCAACTACTATCAGAAGAATCGGGTGAGACAGCGGGTTTTGCCCGATGAGGTTGCCTTGCGGCAGGTTGAGCAAATGGCATCGGTCGGGGCGAACCCGGAGCAGCTTCGACATCTTCTGAGCTGTGTACGCAAGATCATCGTGAAGTTTCCCCGCTACGCACGCGTACTCAATCTCGTCCACCAGGGCTACACCACTGCTGAAATATGTCGACGACTGAATATCAAACCCGGCAACCTGTACGTTGTGTTGAACCGGGGGCGGCGAATGCTCAGTGATTGTCTGAATGCCGGAGGTGCCGAATGAGCAAAAGGTTGTGCAGCGATCCTGCTGTTGGATACCTGCTTCATGCCTATGAACTGGGCGCTTTGTCCGCCGATGATACCGAAACATTCGAACTTCACTTGTTGTCCTGTGAATACTGTTTCGCCGAGGTGCGGCGGCTCCAGGCCGAGGTTGACAGTCTACGATTCGATCCCGAGGTGCGAGACAACGTCGAGAGGAGCGTAGCCAGCGGCCGCGGAGTCAAGACCGCGCGCTCACGCCTGCTGAACCTTCTCTGGCCGCCGGCACCGCTGCCATTCCGACCGGCCCTGCTGCTTTTTGTGCTGGCCCTGCTGCTGTACCCGGCTTATCACGGACTGAGTCCGCAGGGGGATAGAACGGTTCGACCAATGCACTCGGTAACCCTGGTGCCGGACCGCTCCGGCGTAATGCCGTCGTGCCCCCTCAAGGCTGATCACGACATAAGCGTGCTGTTCATTTTCGATGGCGCCGTTCCGGCGGAAAAGTATCAACTCCAGCTGTCATCTGTCAGCGAACATTGTCTGGTGTGGTCG
>JAHIVM010000407.1 GCA_018816665.1 Candidatus Zixiibacteriota bacterium | reverse complement strand
GGGCACCTCGGTAATTTCTCTTATGTCAGGTAACGTGTATTTGCCTCGCTTGTCAATCCTCGACCCGAGAAACTGGCTCAGAATCGATCCCCGGGAGAACAACAGGTTTCCGAGCGTGGGAAAGTTCCGGCTGGTGGCATGAAAGGTGCCGTCGGGATTGCGCAGCCGCGCCGATATCAGCCCCCCGTCTCCGGTAGCGTCCGCCGCGGCAACCAGTTTGGTCAAGGCATCCGAATCAACCTGTACATCCGGATTGAGAAACAGGAGATAGTCTCCGCGTGCCAGGTCGGCGCCGGTATTGCAGGCCGAGGCAAAACCGGTGTTTTCCGGAAGTGATACCACTCTTGCACCGGACCAGAGCCGGGCGAGATCATCGGGCGTGCAATCGGATGAAGCGTTGTCGACCAGAATCAGTTCGCAGGTATCAATCGCTTCGGCCCTGGCCAAGGTAGCCAGACAGCCGCGTAACGATGTCAGGGAGTTATGCGTGACAATGATTATTGAAATGTGGGGTCGGGCATCGGGTGCCACAGCCGTTATCCCAGTCTGCCGAAGATAGACCGCAGACGAAGACTCCAGACCATCCAGATCGCCTCACGCATGATCTTCTTCGACATTTTTGACTGCCCCGCCACCCGATCCACAAAAATGATCGGAATCTCTTTCAGGCGGAAGCCCTTCTTCCACGCTCGCATAGACATCTCAATCTGGAAGGAGTACCCCGATGACTTGACGTCGTCGAGATCGATAGCCTCGAGCACTTCGCGACGGAAACATTTGTATCCGCCGGTGGCATCGCGCAACGGCAGTCCGGTAATGATGCGCGTATACACATTAGCGAAATAAGACAACAGCAGGCGCGACATCGGCCAGTTGATGACATTCACGCCGGAGATGTACCGGGAGCCGATCACCAGGTCATGATCCTGGATGGCGATCAGAAAATCACGAATGTACTCCGGGCCGTGGGAGAAGTCGGCATCCATTTCGAAAACGAAGTCGTACTTCTGTTCGAGAGCCCACCGAAACCCGGCTATATACGCACGTCCCAGGCCCTCTTTGTTCGCCCGGTGCAGAACCTGCACCTTGCTTTCCCTTGCGGCCAGACGATCGGCGATTTCACCGGTACCGTCGGGAGAGTTGTCGTCCACAATCAGAACATGAACCCGGGGATCAAGCGGCAGGACCGCATGAACGATTCTCTCGATGTTATCCCGCTCGTTGTAGGTCGGGAATATGATCAGGGCGCGTTGTTTTTGAGTCACTGCTCTGTTTCGTCCTCTGTAACCGGTTCCGGGGTTCGCTTGTGGCCCCGATATACCAGAATTCCGATAATGCCAAACAGGTAAACCATGGAAATCAACGTCACCAGTCGACCGGTGGCATATCGCTGCGAGTGATATACAAATCTTACCTCGGAAGCTCCGGCCGGCACGGCAACGGCCCGGAAAGCGGCATCCGCCCGCAACAGCGGCGCCGGGCTGCCGTCGACATACACCTGCCAGGCGTCGAAGTAGTTATCGGTCAGTACGAGAAGCCTGTTAGCCGTGGTGCTGATCCCGACCCGCACACTGTCGGTCTGGTAGTCGACTATCCAGCACGAATCGGTACCGGCGCCCGAAGGACTGATGGGCAGGGCCGGTTCTTCCTCCAGAAGGACCTTCCGGCTGAGAATGTCATTGCCCTTCAACACTCGATTCACCAGTTCAGCGCGATCGGTAATCACCTCGTACTCATCCACCAGGAACGCTCTGGGCAGCGCATTGTGGTTGACCAGCAGTTGATCCCGACCGTTATCCATGACAACATCCACCGGCGCCTTGCCGAGGAATCCGCCGGGCAGTCGCGCTCCCGTGGGTATCATGACATACTTCGCCCCCACCAGATTCAGCAGGCGCACGTTGGGCGGATTCATCGATGACAGGTTCGGACCGCCAAGCAATTCATCGTACCAGCGCAACTGGTTGCCGTGATAGCCGACCACCACATCAATACCAAAATGCGGCAGCGTATTGCCCTGCATCTCCCGGAAGTTGATAACTCGGAACTTCTCTTTCAGGTTTGACAGATAGTCAGTTATGCGATTCGGCTCGAAGCGCGCGTGGAATTCCTGATCATCAACCAGCTTGACAAACCGGCTGTCAAACCGCACACCGTCAACCACCGGAATCGCAATCAAGGCAATCAGCACCGCGATGCCGGCCTTGCGATTGACATATAGCCAGATTCCGGCCGCAACAGCAGCGCTGAACAAAAATGCAAACCAGGCGCCTGATTGTATCGCCGGCAGATTCATATAGGCAACATCAAGTTTGGTAACACCCTGCTGGATCTGGGTACGGGCGGCATCGCTGTAAAACACCGAACACCAGGTCGACATCATCCCCTTGCCCGCCGCGGAAAACAGCAGCGCCAGAAGGAACATCATACCGGGATAGCCAAAGAGCACGTACGTGAATCGCGACGGCAACTTTTCTTTTTCGACTCGCGCTTCCATGATCTTCTGCAGCCCCATAGCCGCCAGCAGCGACACCGAGAACGAAAACAGGAACATGATCATCGAGGGCGCTCGAAGCGAACTCACTTTTGGTATCAGCCAGTAGAATAATCGAAAGATGGGCGTGGTCCCGCCCAGGGCGTAAATCAACGCAAACAGCGCCAACCCCCCGAAAAAGTAGGATTCTTTGCGACGGTAAAACAGGAAACCCAGCAGAGCCGCGAAAAACGTGACCGTGCCTACTGTCTCTGCGTTGTCCTTGAAGTAATTCTTGCCCCAGTAATACGTTTTGGCCTTATCAGTCGATGTTCCGGCGAACTCGGGGATAAGCAGGCCCATCGCCTCTTCCTCGTGCAGCGACCATGAAATCGCCCACTCCCATCCCGACTTGCTTTCGCCGCGCGGCGAATAGTTGTTGGTATACAACACCCCGGGATAGAACTGAATGGCCGACAGCGCCAGCCCCACCGCCACCGCATAAGCCGCCAGGGCCCCCGGCTTGACCAGGGCCATGATGTTTTTCTTCTCCCGGAACAGCACAATCAGTTTGAAGGCCGTGTAGAACCCCAGCGACCACAGCGTGAAGTAGGCCATCTGCGGGTGCGGGGTGAGTATGATCAACCCGATCACCAGACCCATGAGAGAGAAATTGAGCAGCGGACGCGTGTTGAAGCCTCGGTCGAGAAACAGAATGGACAGCGGATACAGGGCCG
Organism: Candidatus Zixiibacteriota bacterium; assembly: GCA_018816665.1. GTDB lineage: Bacteria > Zixibacteria > MSB-5A5 > GN15 > FEB-12 > JAHIVM01. The sequence goes on along the minus strand of JAHIVM010000407.1, from coordinate 4,039 downwards.
TTACGAATATTTTACCGTCATGCCCCGGTGCCACCATCGACACCAGATACCCCGCAAACATATAGCAGGCGGCGGCAAACAGTGATGGGACTTTATATAGCTTGAACTGCCGGGCCGCCAGGTACATAAACACCCCGGCCAGGAAAATATGCCAGAACAAACCCCAGCCCAGCGCCCGTTTGAGCGGCAGCATCATTTTCAGGGGCCAGGTTAGCGGGTAAAATATATCGCCGTGGAAGGCCTCCACATACGGCAGGCCGCCGAAGTTATACGGCATCCACTGCGGGATATCGAAGTGGCGAAGGCTTTCGATATAGAAATCACGGAAGGCATAGCCGGCCCGAAGGGTGTCCGACCCGCTAAGCATCTGATCTGAAAACACAAAATCAGAAAACAGGAAAACCAGGGCGATGAAGAAAAACAGGAAAATCACCGGCGTAAACCAGCGGTTGGTTTCGGGATCAAAGCCGGAGCGTTGCGACGGCGCCGGGCGTGTTTTTTTTGCCAAGGTATCTCCTGTATCGCTAGCAGTTATCGTCTAATGAGCAATGCCATCAGGGCGGCCACGGTTTCAATGGCCACCGACCACAATCGTGCCAGAACCGCAACCGCAGCGGCAATGGGTCCGATGAACGGCGTCAGGAGCAACCCCATCACCAGCTCCCGGGGACCAAACCCACCCGGCGCAAACAACGTCAGATACCCGATCTGATACGCAATATTGTACAACCCGACGGCAGCCGTGGCCGACGGAGCGGTGTCGCCCAGCACGGCCTTCAGAAACATCCAGAAAGCCAGTCCGAACAACACCCAGCCGACAAAATAGCCGCCGAAGATGACCAGAGCAACCCTTTTGTCCAGCATGAACTTGGCGGGTGGCCGACCAAACCGGACCAGCACGGCATTGGCCGCTTTCAGAATCGGAGCGGGCCAGAATATCAACACCGCGCACGCTGCCAGCATGGCTATCCCGATTATCAGGGTACTCCCCTGGCCCAGCAGCGCTACCTTGTCGCTCAGCAGCCGCGATTCCGCCTGTGCCGCCAGGACATACACCAGAATTGAGGCCGGGATTGTGAAAAGCTGAAACAGCACGAATGAAGCTCCCGCCTGTTCTTCCGGCACGCCCTCTTTTTTGGCCAGATAGAGCATCCCGAAAACCTGCCAGATTTTGCCCGGAATGTACCGCCCGAGGTGCGACAGGTAGGAAATCTTAAATGCCATGGGCGCGGACAGGCGATGACCAAAGCCGCCGATAATCATCTTCCAGCTGGTGGAGAAACAAAAAAACGCCGCCAGTGCCGGAACACACGAACCGGCAAACCACAGCGGATCAAGTTGCCAGTCATAATCACGGACCGCGTCCCATTGCCCGGCTACCTGACGCCCCACGAAGTACAGAATTATCCCGGTGAGAGTCAGTTTGACGAGATTGGCGACAATTCTCTTGCGAGTCATATTTGCGGCAGAAAGCAACGGTAGCGATACGACCCGGCCGACCGGGGGAGCGTTTACTTCTCCGGCAGGCGGCGCTGGATTTCTTTCAGAATAGCCTGGTTCTTTTTGCGTAAGTCGGTGACTTCCTCTTTCACGGCCGCCATTGCCTCGGACAAAAAGCCCATCAGGAACAGCGCCATACCAACACCAACCAGCAGCATAACCAGGTAGAGCAACGGTCGTTCGCCCTGCCCCAGGGCATAACGCAGGTATATGGCGTACAGACCAACCAGGATTCCCAACCCCACGGAACATCCGCCGATCACGCCAAAAAACAACAACGGTTTACGCAGGAAAGTAATCTGGAATTTGACCGCCAGCATATCGAGCACACCAATCGGTATGCGCCAGAACGAAAATTTCGATTCACCCCACGTACGGTCGTACAGCGGGATCTTCTCTTCTTCCACCCGGTAGCCCTCGCTGGCCGCCAGGACCACGAGATAACGGTGCCAGTCTTTGCGCAGAAAGATGTTTTCGACAACCTCGCGGCGAAACGCCTTGACGGAATTCAGGTCATGCACTTTCAGACCAAAAATCGATCGAGAGAAACCGTTATAGATTTTCGACACAAAACGCTTGTTGTATTTGCCCTGTTTCCAGCCGGTGCAGATATCGGCACCGTCGGCGATTTTCGCAATCAGCGACGGAATATCCTCGGGGAGATATTGCAGGTCGGCAGGGTAAAACACGAATACGTCGCCGGAAGCCAGGGCAAAACCGGTTTGCAGAGCCTCGGTCAGACCGCGATTTCGTTGATGCGAGGCAAAGCGAATGAAATCGTAACGTTGTGCAGCATCTTTGATCTTTTGCAGGGTGCCATCGCTGGACCCGTCGTCGATATACACCAGTTCGCCGCGAAACGGGGCGCTTTCCAGCATTTTGGCATACTGGGCGCAGAACTCATCGATATTGCCTTCTTCGTTCATCGCCGGAACGATGGTTGATACGAGAAAGTTTTTTGCCAGCTTATCGGCCAAAGTTACCGCTTCCCAGTTGTTTATGTCGATTGGCAATCCTGAAATCCCCGGGGCGCAGGTGCCCGCGGGTGGGGAAACCAGGTACGGGTGTTTCCCTCTACTGCCATCGAACGGGTTTCTTATACCTCTCAAAACAGAATTCGGCTTATCCCTGTCTAAGAATATATCTGACGGAAGAAAACTCAACTGCTTTTTTCAGAAGACCGTCCGCCTCATCGAATCCATCGATAGCATCCGGCCACTCCGCGGCGGTCGTATTTGCCGGTATATCGCTCCATTTCCGCGCCCATAGCCTCGTGCACCGCCAAATAGCTCATATCTCCAGAGCACCGAGAAGAACATCGGACCATCGGACCCGGCGTTTTTTCATTGGCGATTGTCCCGTGATTACAAGGAGATTTCGAGGACCGTCTCCGACCGATCATCAGCCTCAGCCAGTACAGAACCGTCGGCAGCCACCACCATCGACTTGCCCCCGAACGCATTCTGACCGTCATCGCCCACCGCATTGATACCCACCACCGGCACGCCCATTTCCTTCGCCCGTTGTCGTAACAGCGCACACCAGTCATCGATCCTGACCAGTGGAAAAGCCGCGGGGATGAACACGAAATCCACCTGCTCATCTGAAAGTGCCTCAAAGACGGCCGGAAAGCGAATATCGTAGCAGATTGCAATTCCGACTTTTCCCCAGGGTGTTTGCCACACGCCCGGTTTGTCTCCCGGACAATACAGCGCCGGCTCGTTCATGGGCGGGAACAAATTAATTTTGTTGTACACATGGAAGTTGCCCTGATGATAGTATACGTAGCCGTTGCGCAGATTCGCACAACCGCGATACGGTAGTCCAATCATCACCGCGAAGTCATACGGCCAGAATTGCTCCAGCACCCGTTTGATATCCTCGACCGTCTCCGGATTTTGATACAGACATCCGGTGGTAGCCAGCTCGCCAAAACAGACCACATCCGCCCCGGTGTCCCGGGCCTGGTCCAGAAACGGTTTCAGGTTTCTATTGGTGATGTCCTTCTGGACGACGTGCAGCTTCATCATGACGCTCAAATGCCGACAGCCGGTGATAGAACGATCACCGGCTGTCGATGTAGTATGCCTTCAGTCCTGGCAGCGGAAGACGATACGACCGCCCAGTATGGTGATCGCGGCCTGACCGGAGAGCTTCCAACCCACAAACGGACTGTTTTTTGAACGCGAGCGGAATCTGTCCGCATCCACGGTCCACTTTTTGTCCGGATCGATGATGGCGATGTCGGCCACCGCACCAACCGCCAGGGAACCGCCTTCGAGACCGAATATCCTGGCCGGGTTCATGGTCATCTTGCTGAGCGCATCGCGCCAGGACAGATACCCCTTGTCGATCAGGAACGTTTTCACCAGACCAAGCGTCGTCTCCAGACCGATCATCCCGGCCGGAGCCCGGTCAAATTCGCAGTCCTTGTCCTCGGCAGCGTGGGGCGCATGGTCCGAAGCGATGCAATCGATAGTACCGTCGACCAGGCCCTCAATAACCGCAGCGCGATCATCGGCAGACCGAATCGGCGGGT
>JAHIVM010000406.1 GCA_018816665.1 Candidatus Zixiibacteriota bacterium | reverse complement strand
TGACCATTTTGGCCAGGGCCAGCTGCTTGCTGAAGTCTTCGGTGCCAAGAGGAGTTTTGACGCCCTTGTGAGCCTCAACATCCTCGGTACCGGTCAACGTCCGCATCGATGCTTCCGTCGTCCAGCCCCACGTGTAGTCGGACGTGATGTACATGTACGTTTTGCCGGGGAAGTTGGTCTTCAGGTACGATGCCAGCGCACTGGCGCCCATCCAGGCATCGTAACATTCCCGGAACGTATGCCGGTGACCTTTGGTACCGGTGGTTGCCGTGGAATAGGTCAACGTGCCGAAGAACGGTACGCTCTTTTGCTGACACACATCACCGACCGCAACGGCAACGCCTGACGACGAGCCGCCAAAGATCATCTTGACGCCGTCCTGGTCGATCAGCTTGTTGGCATTGGCGACCGAGACATCCGGATTGGACTTGGAGTCCGTGCATACGAGCTCCACCTGCTTGCCGAGGATACCGCCACTGGCATTGATTTCTTCAACCGCCAGTGTCGCGGCACGGAACTGATCCAGCCCTTGTACACTGTAAGGACCGGTTTCCGGGTAGTTCAACCCGATCTTGACCGTTTCACCGGCCGTGACGTGGGCCGCCGCGAATACGAGAACCAGCAACGACACACTGAGTATTGTACGAATCTTCATTTTGGTGCCCTTTCATGGGTACGCATTTGTCACCTGTTACATCCGGTCTAGAAATTCAGAACAAACGAGGTCTGAGCCCGGAAACTGCTCACCGCGTCACCGTCTTTGTAGGTGGTTTCCCAATTGGAGAATTCGAACCCTACCGTTACCTGCGGCACAATGTTGTATTTCACGTTGCCAAAGAAGCAGGCGTTTTCGGAACGGTTGCCGCTGGCGATATCAGCGTCATCCGGATCATCAAGACCGTAACCGGCACTGAGACTTACTTTCGAGTTGACCTTGGCCCAGGCAGATCCCCAGAAACCGGCTGACGCCACGCCGTCGATGGTGCTGGCGTTCAGGATGCCACCGAAGTAGCTGCCTGTGTTGGAACCCGAGTAGTATTCACCGGCGAAACCGAAGCCGGCCGGGAAGGAAACATTGAGGTGACCCGAACCAACCCAGCTGTCATAGGTCTCGTGATTGCCCAGATTCGTTTCGGATCGGAGCTGACCCCAGAGGCCGGAGGCGCCCACGCGCACGGCGGCGCCGCTGCTGAAGGTGTGGTTGATATCAACGCGTCCCTGAAGCGACGGAATCGCCGCGTCGGTACCGTCATCGGAACCGTCGGACGTTTCCCCGGTGGCCAGGGAGAAGGTCGGCGTCAGATCGGTTCCGATAGTCCGGAACAGACCGGCCGCTACCGTCACCTTGCTCTTGGACGATCCAAATGACTGGAAAGCCGTGATCTGCGGACGGCGATAGCCCATATTGCCGCAACCCCAGAGGACAGGGTAGTTGAGGGTCGACGGGTTGAGCGGAGAGATGAGATCCCAGCTCTGTCCCACCAGCAGCTGGGTATTGCCCTTGCCGATGGTAAAATAGGCGTGGCGCAGCTGGAGGATAGCTTTGTTCTCCGCCACCGAAGCGCCGGATACTGCGCCGTAAAGATCGAATTCGATCTTGCCGCCCAGATTAACTTCGCCGTAACCGGAACCCTTGGCGTTTACGCCCAGACGGGTCTGGTTGGCGGTCATGTTGAACTGAGCGTCATCTTCGTCCAACGAGTTTGGGTTGACCCACATTGCAAAGTTGCCATGGCTGGTCTGGTTCTGATCATAGGAACCATCTAGTTTAAGATAACCGTACCAGTCGAGATCCACCGACGGTGCATCTCCGGCCAGCGCCGCTCCTGTCAGAAGCATGACTGCGCAGACCATAACGAATACATACTGTGCTGCCCTTACCATACCTGTTTCTCCTTAAAGGATTTCTGTATAGGTCTTGTTTGCATTGTCGCTTTCGCCATAGTTCTTCACGATCGTCCTGCCCGGCTGCTCCCTGCGGAAACGCGATCCGCAGCCGGCAAGCTGTCCCTGTTTCTCGGCACCATTTCGTGTGTGCCGGTTGAAATTCTCACTCGAGGATGCAGCCGTGTTCCTACTAGCCCCCCTTGGAAGCAACTCGGCCTTTGGTTAACCTGTGTGCTCGGTCGGCCGTGATTGCCGGATAGTGGCATTCGGGCTACGTGTCCGTGCGCCAGCCAGAATCTTGGAGGCGCGGTGTCATTACCCCTGTTATCGAGTCCTTTGGCTATGTTTTGATAACTAGTGAATAACCGACTATTAGCTACAAAAGTGGTTAGTTGGGGACGGCTGCGGTGCCCATTGAGAGACCCAGAAGGTACTCGGTCAGACTTTCCGAGCCGCCTACGAGACCCAGTTTCCGGCGGATACGGGCTCGCAGGTTGTGTACGGTAAACACGGAAATACCCAATGATACGGCGATTTCCTTGGAAGAAAGGCCGCGATGAATCATCGCGCATACCTTGGCCTCCCGTGGAGACAACCGGGCACAAACGGACTCCAGCCGGTTGACAAATGGTGACGTGGTATCACTCAAGGCGGCGTCCAACATCCTGATGAGCGGCAGATCCTCCGGGCTGACCCTGTGGTGCAGCTGTCCGATGAGCGGAAGAATGACGCGATCGATATTAGCCTGGGTACGCGATGCTATTAGCTGCTTCTCTTCTTCAATCTGTCCGAGCACATGGGTGAGAGCGATGTTTTTCTCTTTCAGGAGAGCCTGCTGGTCATTGAGTTCGTCATTCGCCAATCGCAGACGCTGCTCGATGTCTTTCTGTTCCGTAATATCGCGACCAACTCCCACAATAGCCTCAATCTCACCGTTTTGCCCAAACACGGCCTTGTCCGCCCACGCCAGCCAGCGCCAACCGCACTCACTCGATGCCCGCTGCTCCAGGTAACACGTGTACGGCGGGGAAAAGAGGTTCTTCATTGCTCGAGCTGTAGCTGCCCGGTCGTCCTTGTGTACCAGGGGCATGAACGTCTTGCCGAGCAACTCCTCTTCCGTTCTGCCAAAGAACCGGCAGTAGGAGGGACTGACAAATAGAAACCGCCCATCCGTATCCACTTTGACCACCAGATCAGTCTGATTTTCCACCAAGAGGCGATACTTGTCCTCAGACTGCACCACGGCACGTTCTACTCGCTGGCGCTGCAGAGCGCCTCCAAATATCTCTGCGACCATGCGCAGCAGGGCGACCGTGTCTTTATCCCAGGTTCTGGCATGGTGGACGGAGTCCAGGCCCATAAAACCGATGAGGGAGTCCTCGGACACGATCGGAACCACCACCAGCGACTGAATGGCCTGCCGACTTAGTAAATCGCGCAGTTCGGCAGCCTCCGGAGGCAAATCCTGCACGCAAGGGATGAGAAGGTTCTCGTGCCGCAAAAGCGGTTCCATGAACCACGAAAACGGTGTCGTATCAACGTCTTGAAGATTGTCTTTTTCGGGCGCAGTACCGTCGGCGCACCACTCGTGCGAATTGTCGAACCGGGCGTTCTGGTCCCTCAGTAAAAACACGTACGCTCGATCTACTTTTGTAAACATCCCGAGACGGTGTAGCGCTGCGTTGATGCCTTCATCGGTCTCCGACGATCGACGGCTGACAAAGTCCGATGAAATCGCGGTAACCAGTCGCTCAAGGTCGATGCGGTGACGCAGGTCGACCTCCATCTTCTTGCGATCCGTAATATCCAGAACGGCTCCAAAAGCGCCTATGTATTCGCCGTCGCGAAAACGAGGTGAAACCGACATCTGAAATACCCGTCGGTTGCCTCGGGCGGTGATGATATCAAGTTCATACGTGGAGTTGCGACCGTTGCGACGCAGTTCGGTTTGGCGACGTATCACGGCGTGCTGATCTTCGGGAATGAATTCGAGCAGGCTGCGGCCGATCATGTCGGACGGAGAGTCAACATCCAGCATTCGTGCGATAGCCGGATTGCAGAGCAGTACGATTTCGTGTTCGTCAACGATGCCGATTCCTTCGATGACGGAATTGACCAGTTCGCGATACTGCTGCTCGGTTTGCTCCAGTGCCAACTGCAGGGTGCGTCGATCACCGCCAGGTGCCGTTTCACCGGCGGAACTGAACGTAAGTCGACGTGTCCCCGTTGCAGGAAAATCATCCGCAACGCATACTCGCCCCCCGAGTAGGTCCTTGCTCTTTTGCTCCGCCATCTGTTGCCAGCTTTGCGTGATGTACATTATTTGTCAGACAGTAAGTCTATCGGCGGAAGTGTGCGATTACTGCACACCGCCGAGGGGAACCAACCAGGATAACGTCGGATAACGCCGTCAATTACGTCAGTTACGTCGCCAAATGTCGTTATTTACGGGAAATGTCGGCGGGATATCGCCCGACAGCTAGTGAGTGTCGGACAATTCGTACTTTTTGATGCGATACAGCAGCACGTGCCGGGGGATATTGAGATACTTGGCGGCCTTTGACTTGTTCCATCCACACTTGTCCAGAGCCTCAAGGATCAACTGCTTTTCGGCGTCGTGGTAGGTCATATGCGGCGCGCCGGCCGTGGCATGTTTTCTGGCCCGGGGGTCAAAAAGCCCGAAGTCATCGGGGAGGTCCCGAACGGTCAACCGGTCGGACTTCCTGAGCAATACCATTCGTTCGGTGAGGTTCTGGAGTTCGCGCACATTGCCCGGCCAGTGATGCCCCATCAGGGTGTCCATCAGTTTTGAGTCAACAGAGACACCCCTGGCAGCCGGCAGTTTGGTGAGAAATTCGCGAATGAGCAGGGGGATATCATCCCGGCGCTCCCTGAGATTGGGGATGTGTATAGGGACCACGTTAAGTCGATAGTACAGATCTTCGCGAAACGCCCCGTCGGTAACGCGCGTCGAGAGATTCACGTTGGTGGCGGCGATCAACCGGACATCGACCTCACGTGGCTTTTCTCCGCCGATCGGTTCGACCACATGTTCCTGCAGGACGCGAAGGAGTTTGGCCTGCAGATCGATGGCCAGATCACCGATTTCGTCCAGCAGCAGCGTACTTCCGTCGGCCTGCTCAAACTTGCCGCGTTTGTCTCGTACGGCCCCGGTGAAGGCGCCTTTGACATGACCGAACAGCTCTGACTCTATCAACTCCCTCGGGATGGCCGCGCAGTTGATCGCGATGAAATCGCGATCGCAGCGTGTACTCAGGTTGTGAATGGTACGTGCCACCACTTCCTTGCCGGTGCCGGATTCGCCGCTCAGCAGCACGGTGGCGTCGGTGGCCGCAATTTTGTTGACCGTCGCCATCATGTTTTTGAAGGGCGCCGATGCGCCGATCAATTGAGGACCGCGTTCTTCACGTTGCAGGCGAGTGCGCAGCTTTTTGTTTTCCCGCTCCAGGTCGGTGAATTGCAGGGCCTTCTCAAGAGCCACAAACAACTCATCGTCGTCAAACGGCTTGGTGATATAATCGAAAGCGCCCAGCTTCACCGCCTGGACCGCCTGCGATACGGTTGCGTGCGCGGTGATCAGAATGACCTTCAGCTCCGGACGAATGAGGCGGGCCCGCTCCAGGAGTTCAATGCCGTCGACACGCGGCATGCGGATGTCGGACAACAGCAGGTCATACGGTGACTCGGCCAGCAGGTCCAGGGCCGCCTGTCCGTCGGGCGCGGCAGCAACATCGTAGCCGTGTTGCTTGAGTTTGAATTCAAGCACACGACGTACCGAACTATCATCATCGGCCAGCAGAATCCGCATACTCACGTTATTCCCCATCCATTCCCGGCAGCTCGATTGTTGCCAGGGCGCCCCGTCCCGGCCTGTTCCGGAGGGAAATGGTCCCGCCGTGTTTCTCCACAATGGACCTGGCAATAGCCAATCCAAGTCCGGTGCCGCTTGATTTCGTGCTGTAGAAGGGTTCGAATATCCGCTCCCTATCCTGGTCGGCTATACCCGTCCCGGTATCCTCGATAGTAATCACGACGGTAGTATCCGACGGTGACGGAGACAGGCTGACCCTCACCGCAGTACCGCCGTCCGACGCCTGCAGCGCGTTGATCAGCATATTGAGCAAAACCTGGTGCAGTTTCTCGCGGTCTCCCCTGACATACAGGCCGTCGTCAATGACCGAGGCGATAGTCACGTCAAGTTTCGCTGCCTGGGGTTCGATTTGTCGAATGCTGCTGCGAACAAGTTCGGACAGATGCAGCCGGACCAGGGCCGGCTCTGCCGGTCGGGCAAACTCCAGGAAATCGATGAGCGAGCGGTTGACACGCTTGATCTCTTTGAAG
>JAHIVM010000405.1 GCA_018816665.1 Candidatus Zixiibacteriota bacterium | reverse complement strand
TCTCAACCGTACCGCCAACACCCTCAAGCATCTCGTCGATTTCATCGCCGGTCCACCTGGCGGTGCCGCCGGTCCGCATGACGGTACCGCAGATGCCGGCCAGGCCGACTTTGTCGGCCGGTTCCAGGTAGGAGCCGCCGGCAACGCGCACCGAGGCTTCAAACAGCGGATACTCATGATCCTCGAGCAAATACACACGCATGCCGTTGTCGAGAGTGATTTTCTCGATGTCGGGTATTTCGATTTTGTTGAGTTTCGGGAATTGTATCTTTTCTATGTCGATGTCATCGGCCTGAAGAACCGGCACCGCAAAGGCCAGCAACAGGGCGGACATGGCAATAACAGTAAGCATTCTTCTTAGCATCGTACCGGCTCCCATCTAGCTCTCAATATTGTTGAGTTTGGCCACGGTTCTGTTGTCTTCGGTCAGGTACTCTTTCGCCACCCGCTGAATGTCCTCGGCGGTGACAGCGTTGATGCGATCCAGTTCCCGGAACAACTCGCGCCATGAGTGCCAGTCATTTTCGTATTCGGCCAGGGCGGAGGCCATACCAAGGTTGCTGCGCATGGAACGGATGAAGCCGGCTTTGGCGCGGGCCTTGATTTTGTCGACCTCTTCGGCCGGGATAAGCTCGGTCTGGAGACGTTCCACTTCGGCAAATATCTGCTCTTCGCACTCTTCGTTACTGTGATCGGGAGCAGGCATGGCGTAGGCAAACGCCAGACACGGATATTTGTTTCCCGGCCAGCCGAGATACACACCCACATCGCCGGCGATTTTCTTTTCCTTTACCAGGTTCTTGTACAGCAGGGAGGTTCGACCCTGACCCAGATAGTCGGTCATGGCATCCAGGGCCGGCCAATCCGGGTGGGTGCCTTCCGGGACATGCCAGCCGGCAATAAACAACGGCTGCGCCTGATCCTGCAAGTTGACGCGCTTTTCACCCTTCTGGACCGGTTCCTTTGTGGCAACCGGATGCGGATCATGCTGGGCGGCCGGGATGCGACCGAAGTACGTCTCGGCCATTTTGAACACATCCTTGGCCTTAACATCACCGACAATAGAGACGATCATGTTCGACGGTACGTAGTACTTATGGAAATACTCTTTGACGGCGTCGCGGGTGTAATTCTGAATATCGGACATGTGTCCCACGATGGAGATACCGTACGGGTGAGCCGTGAAGGCTGCCGACTGCATGGCATCGATGGTGCGCATGATCGGATTGTTTTCCAGCACCTGGCGACGTTCCTCGGCGATCACGTTGCGCTCACGGTACATTTCGCGCAGGACCGGATTGAGAAAACGATCAGATTCCATCGCCATCCACAGCTCGAGACGGTTGGACGGCAGGCTCATGATATAGGACGTGTTGTCCTTGCTGGTGCCGGCATTGATGCCAACCGCACCCTCCCGCTCAAGGCGGGCATCCCAGGCGTTGGGGACGACATACTGGCGGGCATTTTCGATGGCTGCTTCAAAATCAGTCTCGAGGGCGGCCAGGCGAGCAGAGTCGGCAAAGCGTCCCTTGGCACGCTCGGCGCGCAGCAAGTAGAAAATGGAGTCTTCCACCTTCATGGCTGCCAGTTCCGCTTCCAGGTCGGTGGAGCCGACATTCCGGGTGCCTTTGAACGCCATGTGTTCCAGCATGTGGGCAACACCGGTGTATTCCTTGGGATCGTCGGCACCGCCGACATTGGCGTAAGTTACACAGGATACGACCGGTGCGTTATGTCGCTCCATAACGATGATTTTAAGGCCGTTGTCGAGTGTTGTTTCGCTGACGGATTCTTCCAGTGTCGAAAAATCAAAACCGAATACCGTCGGGGCAAATATCAGAGCGGAGATTGCTGTACAGAGTAGCAGCAGTCCGGGTCTCTTAATCATTATGTACCTCCATGGCAGGACAAAGTGGTTAAAGTAGTTCTTGCCGAATTAACATTGCCGTCACCTAAGTGTCAAGGGCTTAATGGAATACAGGACAGGTACGGTCCCCCCCAAGGGTCGGGCAGACAGCCTGTGTCGTGCAACCGGGCAAACGGATAATCCCATGTCTACTAAACGATACCGCGCTTTGGCGTATCCGGTTCCCGATCCGGCGGGTTTTTCGGGAAGATTGACCGGAGCGAGTTGTAACTACTGCAGAGAACAGACAATAACCCCTTGAGAAGGAGGCGAGTTGTGAACGCCATAAAACTAAGTCTGGTACTGGTCCTCATGCTGGCGGGGGCATCCCAGGCCGGTCTTCACCAAACCGGCGAAATCAGCGGTCAACTCATTGACCTGACCACCGGCCGACCGGTTGTGGGAGCCGTGGTGTGTCTGGTCGAGACGGGCCGGCAGGCTCGCACCGATTCTCTCGGCTGGTTCCAGTTTGCCGACATCGCGATCGGTGTGTACCACCTTACCATAGCGCACCCTTCCTACGGTATTGTCAGAGACATTGCCGAGTTGACGGTAGTGGTCCGGGATGGACGGGCGGCCGATGTGAAATTGTCGCTGAGTGCCCTGGTGGGAGCTGTCGAGGCAGAGGAAGTCAAAAGGGACACCGATGACGCCAATTATCGTAGCGAAACGCAGCGTCAGGAACGCAGCGAGATTGTCCGGAGTCCCTCGATCAATGATGTGGGTATGCAATCACTGGTACGGGTTCCGGCCGAGCAATCGTCGCCGAACGCCGGCGGCGAAGCTGGTCACAGGGGAAAGACAGTGGTGACCTGTCCGCCATATCCCGGCATACCGATGCCGACGCCTCCGGCCGGCTACGAATCCTGGCCTCAGGACATGTTCTTCCGGGATTACGGCACCAACGGTTTTGTGGATACCCGTCGGGACAGATTGTCGACTTTTGCTACCGACGTTGACGATGCTTCCTTCGAAGTCGCCCGGCGTTACCTGGCCGAGGGCAATTTTCCGCCGGCGGATGCCATTCGGGTAGAGGAATTCGTCAACCATTTCGAGTACGGCTACCTGCCGCCGCAGGACAGCAAATTCCGTATTTTCACGGAAGTCGGTGCTTCTCCGTTCGAGAGTGATCGTTACCTGATGAAGATTGCCGTCAAGGGGCGGGAAATCGAACCGGCGCAGCGCCGTCCGATGAACCTGACGTTTGTGGTTGATGTCTCGGGATCGATGAGACAGGGCAACCGCATACAACTGGTCAAAGAATCCCTCAAGATGATCGCCCGCAGCATGAGGCCGGAAGATCGCATAGGTATTGTGTCCTATGAATCGGCGGCCCGACTGGTGCTGGAACCGGTGAATGTCCGGGCCATGTACGAGATTGAGCGGGCGATTGATCGCCTGACACCGGGTGGATCCACCAATGCCGAGGCCGGTCTTGGACTTGGGTACGACATGGCGAACCGGCAGTTTGTACCGGGCCACAGCAACGTGGTGATGCTGTTCAGCGACGGCGTTGCAAATGTGGGCGCTACGGGGCCGGGTACGATCTGGTCGCGCATTGAGCAATTTGCCAACAAGGGTCTGTCGCTGGTGACCTTCGGTTACGGGATGGGCAACTATAACGATGTCCTGTTGGAGCAACTGGCTCAGAAGGGCAACGGACACTATGCCTACATAAATACGTTTGATGATGCCCGGGAGCAGTTTGTCAACAATCTGGTAGGTAACGTACAACTTCTGGCCCGTGATATGAAGGTGCAGGTGGAATTCAATCCGAAGGCGGTGTCCTCGTACCGTCTGCTCGGCTACGAAAACCGCGATGTCGCCGATGAACGTTTCCGGGACAATGCTCAGGACGGGGGAGAGGTTGGAGCCGGTCACGAAATTACGGCCATGTACGAAATCGTGCTGAACAGCCGGGGTGCCAAAGGCAAGCTGGCGACCGTCTACTGCCGGTGGAAAAACGACGACGGTTACGAAGTGACGGAAGTAGCTCGCGATGTTTCTCTGGATCGCGGTCACAAGACCTTCGACAGCATGCGGGCAGAATTCAGACTGGCCGTGGTGGCATCACGCTTTGCCGAAAAACTGAAGGGCACGCCGTACGCGGCGACGACGACCTGGGAAGAGCTGTCTCGCCTGGCTGACAAAATCGGCCGCGAACTGCCCGGTAAGCAGACCAACGAACTGCGCGAGATGATTGTGCAGGCCGGTCACTTCCCGCTGTATCATACGGAACGGAGATACGGCGATGACGAGGACTTCGTGAACTACAAGCGGTAGCGGGACCACGGAGCAGAAAAAAACCGGCGGGCATCAGTGATGCTCGCCGGTTTGCTGTTAGCACAATCTTAGCGGCGGTCTACCACCAACTGATCAACTTTGGCCGACGGGTGTGCTGGAGGTGTTCGTTACGCGGCACCACCCGGGCGGTGATACCAAAACGTCCGGACTCGTGGCAGATCACCTCGCCGGTGTAGGAGTACACGCCGTCCTGTTCGCCATCGCCGTTGAGTGTCGCAGCCACGGGGGCGTATTCCAGGAACTGCTCCTGAGAGTTGAGTCGACCGGCGACAATCTCCACCGACACATCCTCCGGCCGGATGCTGCCGAGTGCCACTTTCATATCTACCGGCACGCGCTTGCCCACATGCACCATTGGGCCGATGTCGGGCGTGTCGATGGCGCGAATGGCAATGTTCTCCCAGCTTGCCGAAATGCGATCGAGCCAGGCGGCGACCTCTTTGGTCAGCCCGAAGTTATCGGCGCTGAGTTTGTTGCGGGCCAGGAATGCCGGTACATAGAAGTTGTTGGTGTAATCCATCAGCATGCGCTGCGACGAGAACCGCTGGCCGGCGCTCATGATGGCAGCCTTCATTTTGCGGATCCAGTCCAGCGGGAGATCGGTTTCATCGCGATCATAAAACATCGGGATGATGTCTCGCTCAAGCGTGCTGTACAGCGCCTCAGCTTCCATCTGGTCCTGGACGGCCACGCTGTCATACTCTTCGCCGCTGCCGATTTTGAAACCGCACGAGGGATCATATCCCTCATCCCACCAGCCGTCCAGAATCGAGAAATGCAGGCAGCCGTTGAGGGCAGCTTTCATGCCGGAGGTCCCGGAAGCCTCCTGAGGACGGCGCGGGTTGTTCATCCAGATGTCGGCACCCTGAACGAGATATCGGGCGACGTTGATGTCATAGTCTTCGAGGAAGACGATGCGATTGCGAAAACGAGACTCCCCGGCCTCCTGAATGATTTCCCGGATGATTTCCTTGCCCGGGTTGTCCAGCGGGTGAGCTTTTCCGGCAATCATCAACTGGACCGGCCGTTTGGCATCGTTGATAATTCGGCTCAGTCGCTCCAGATCCTGGAACACTAAATCGCCGCGTTTGTAAGTCGAAAAGCGACGGGCGAACCCGATGGTCAGTGCCTGCGGATCGAGATACTGATCGGCCCGCTGGATATCACCCTGGGTGGTACCGCGACGCTGCAATTGTTGTTTCAGGCGTTTGCGGGCAAAAAAGATCAGACGTTCGCGACGTTTGTTGTGCACTCGCCAGAGTTCGACATCGGGGATTTTGTGAACCTTCTCCCAGACTTCCGGTGCCCCCGGCAGCTCAGTAAACTTGGGTCCGAAATATGACTCGTACAACTCCTTCATGTCGTGCGATATCCACGACGACGGGTGCACGCCGTTAGTAATTGCCTTAATCGGTACTTCTTCCACGGGCAGGTTCGGCCAGATGTTATGCCACATGTGGCGGGAGACCTTACCGTGCAGTTCCGAAACCGCGTTGCAGAAGGCCGAGCATTTGAGGGCCGCAACCGTCATGCCGAAATGTTCGGCCTCATCCTCGGGATTCACCCGCCCAATCTTCAGGAACTCAGTCCAGTCGATGCCAAGTTCGCTCACGAGCGGGCCAAGGTACCGGCGGACGAGCACCGGGTCAAACTTCTCATTGCCGGCCGGTACCGGCGTGTGGGTGGTAAACACCGTCGTTGACCACACATACTGGGCGGCTTCCTTGAAACTCAACCCATGCTCCTGCATCAGGGAGCGCATACGCTCCAGGGTCAGGAACCAGGAGTGTCCCTCATTGCTGTGATAAATGGCGGACTTGATTCCCAGGGCACGCAATGCCCGGATACCACCGACGCCCAGGACGATTTCCTGGCGGATGCGCATGTCTTTGTCACCGCCGTAGAGCACGGACGTAATTTCACGCGCTTTGGTTGAGTTCTCGGGGATGTTGGTGTCCAGAAGGTACAGGGGCATACAGCCGACCATGACCTTCCAGATCTGAATCTGCACCGGCACGTTGTCGAGAATGACGGTGACCTTGATGGGGTGACCGGCATCGTCCTTGACCAGTTCAACCGGCATGTGGTACCAATCGTTCTCCTCGTACCGTTCCTGCTGCCAGCCGTCGCTTGACAGGAATTGTCGGAAATATCCATACCGATACAGGAGTCCCGTGGCCACCATCGGCAATCCCAGGTCGGAGGCTGATTTCAGTGTGTCGCCGGAGAGGACGCCGAGGCCGCCGGAGTACACCGGGAGACCGGTGTCAAGGCCGTATTCGAGCGAGAAGTAGGCGATTGTTTCCTTCTGGTGTGAGTCATGTTTTGAACTGAACCACTTCTTGCGATTCAGATAGGCCTGGTATTTCTCAAACACCTTGTCGAGGGAAGCGAGAAACGCTTCATCTTCGGCGGCCTTTTCAAGGCGATGCTGCGGCAGTTTGGAGAGCATTTCTACCGGGTTCTGATAGCACCGCTCCCACATATCGGCATCGAGCCGGATAAACAGTCTGACCACATCCCAATTCCACGAGTACCAGAGGTTGTTGGCCAGCGTCTGGAGTTTGGCTATTCGTTCGGGCAATCGGGGGAGGACTAAGAGTTGTTTGACTCGCATATAACTTCCTGTTTTAGAAATGCCTCAATCAGGGTTTCTCCGAACCTTATTTAAGTATTTGGTTCCATCGACGGAGGCAACAATAAAGTTGGCCCAAAGTCCGCCGGGTCAAGTCGACTCCGACCTGTGAAAGTCCCTTTTTTTATTTTGAAATCGGTCGATACCAACTATTATTGAGCCTATGAAAAAAGTAAAGCGAATTGGGGTACTTACCGGCGGCGGCGACTGCCCGGGACTAAACGCCGTCATCCGATCGGTCGCAAAAACGGCCGATAACGACTATGATATTGAGGTTATTGGATTCCTCGATGGGTACGAGGGGTTGATCCAGAAGCGATTTGTGACGCTGGGTGACAAAGACGTCTCCGGCATCCTGACCCGCGGCGGGACAATCCTTGGCACTTCCAACCGGGCCGATCCGTTCAATTTTCCGGTTCCGCAGAAAGACTCCTTTGTGTATCTCGACCGGTCCGATGAAGGTGTCCAGAACTTCGAAACGCTGGGTCTGGACGCCCTGATTGCGATTGGCGGCGACGGTACCATGGCGGCCTCGGCCGGGATGATGGAAAAGGGGATACCCATTATTGGTGTCCCGAAAACAATCGACAACGACCTGTGGGGCACGGACCGCACTTTCGGCTACGATACCGCTCTATCTATTGCGACCGAGGCTATTGACCGCATCCATACCACCGCTCAATCTCATCACCGGGTGATGTTTGTTGAGGTGATGGGGCGTTATGCCGGCTGGATCGCCCTGGGAGCGGGCCTGGCCGGGGGCGGCGACATCATCCTGCTGCCGGAAGTTCCGTACGATCTTGTGGCCATATGCGATAAAGTCAAGGAGCGCAGTTCCAGGGGTAAAACCTTCTCGATCGTGGTGGTCGGGGAAGGCGCAAAGGTAGCCGGCGGTGAGATGGTGGTCAGCCGACGCGTGAAAAACTCGCCCGATGCCATTCGTCTTGGGGGAGTATCACATCAGGTGGCCGCCCAGATTGAAGGCTTGTTGAATATCGAGTGCCGGGTGACCATTCTCGGCCATCTGTTGCGCGGCGGTACGCCCACGGCGGCCGACCGGCTGCTGGCCAACCTG
>JAHIVM010000404.1 GCA_018816665.1 Candidatus Zixiibacteriota bacterium | reverse complement strand
CGTCAGTTTCAGGTCACGCAGCTCGACTGGGACGGCAAAAAAGCATACGTTAAGGAAGTCTCAACAGACTACTACACCGATGCGGAGACCAAAACAGATCTTAAAGTACTCGCCATAGAGGAAGAGTCTTCGGCGGGCGACGGCGCCGTGAGTCATTGGGGCGAGGTTGCCCTGACCTGCACAACCGTCCTGTTTAAGAAAATCAAATTCGAGACACACGAGAATGTTGGTTCGGGCGAGCTCAAGCTGCCGGAACTCGAGATGCACACGAATTCATTCTGGTACTCTTTTCCGAAGGATATTGGCGCGAGGCTTGAGTTCGACGGCTCCCGGTTTGGGGGATCGCTCCGAGGGCTGGCCAATATTATGGGAAAGATGGCGCCCCTGTGGGTGATGTGCGATACGCGCGACCTCCGGTCGATTTCTCAGGTCCGGGCACCGTTTACCGAGTTGCCTACTGTCTATATCTATGAAAACATCCCCGGTGGCGTAGGGCTGTCTGAAAAGTTGTTCCGGCAGTCGGAGAAGTTGTTTGATGCCTGCCGTCACCACGTGCGAACCTGCCCCTGTCATTCCGGCTGTCCCGCCTGTGTGGGGCCGCCCATGGAAGTGGGCGAAGGCGGCAAAACGGGAGTGATAAAGCTGCTTGACTACATGCTGGCTGTTGCACCCGATTAAGGCGCAACAGCCGTCAGATCACGGAGGAATCAGGTTGTTTTGACATCCCCCCGAACGTAGTTCTCCGATTTGTAGAAATCACACACCATGCAGTTTGACAGTTTGGACGCAAATGATCCCTGCACCTGCCCCCCGCACAATGTCCCCGCCACCCGCGCACACTGTTTCCCGTGATTCGGAAACGCGGGACAAACTCCCAGTTCCGCAGCTTTGGCTCCCCCCTCTTCCCGGCCACACTTTTTGAATTCCCAGCAGTTCATGTCTGTACTCCGAGTTGAAGGTTACATAAATAGCCCCACAGGGCTGCACCTGCAGGGCACTCATCGACAGATCGGCTCTCCCCACCCGGCCAACAGGCTGGCCGTCCATTATTCAACACAATGTAGTCAACATGTGTCGGATTTATCCGTGTTTGTACAATTCAGAGACATTTTGCCGGGATAGTGGTATGACCCGAACCACAGTTAGCGGTCTGCGGTCCGGGTACCCGTTGGCCTAGAATACTGAGAATTTGAAGTATTTGCGCGGATCGGACTCGATGTCCGTGATCAGATTGTTGGCCCGGGCCAGGAGATTGGTCAACTCGACGTACAAAGCGGTATCATTGACCAGAAGTCCCACATTGCCCTGGGCGCCGTCGACCTTGGTCAGGATTGAATCCATCCGGGCAGACGTTGCAGTCAGGTTGTCGTACAATGCCGGGTCATTGACCAGCCGCCCGATCGTGCCGGTGTTCTCGTTTACCTTGTCGCTGATACTGGCCAGTGAGCCGGACATGCGTTCGATCGACTTGGTCAGGCGCTCTTGATTGTGCTGAAGGGCGGCACTGAGTTGGGTCAGATCGGCCAGCAGGGCGGTCAACTGAACATACAATGCCTCGTCGCGCGCCAGCTTGCCCAGGGTACCCTCGCCTCGGTTCATGCGCATTAACAGAGTATCCAGATTACCCATAAGTGAACCGGCTTCTTTGAAGGCATCTTCACCGGCTTTCATCATTGCCGGCGCATTGCCCACATCCTCGGTGGCAACCACACCCATTTCCTCGATCGGCGGTTCACCGTTTACACCGGGAATCAGTTCGACATACTTGTCGCCGAGGAATCCAATGGTGCCGAGTTGCACGCGGGCGTTACGCGTCACCCGCTCCCACACCCCGGCCTGGACCTTGCACACCACCCGAATCTGACGCAGGGAGTCCTCAAAAACGAACTTGATATCGGAAACGTTGCCAACTTCGAGGCCCGACATCCACACCGGGGACCCAGTGATCAGACCGTTGACGTTAGCGAAATAGCAGACGAATTTCTTCTTCGATTCAAAGATCGATGTACCCCCGCCGGTAAACGACGTCCACAGCAGGAGCGTGATGGCAAACATGATGAGAATACCGACCTGCAGTTTGCCCCATTTGACTTTGATTGACCGCTTCATAGTATCACCCTCTTACGACGTCCAGACCGCCGTACCCGTTACCCCTGCTCCAGACCAATGAATTTCTTTCGCGCGACGCGTTCGAACGATTCTCTGAACGGCAGGAGGAAGTCTTTCACGCGAGCATCCTGACATGCCCTCAACGTGTCCTGATCACCGTCGAAAGCAACCTCACCGTCGTAAATGACTACAAACCGATCGGCGATATTCAGCGCATCGGCTATCTGATGCGTGACGACTATCGAGGCGATCCCTTTTTCCTGATGCAGTTTGGTGATCAGTCCCAGTACGTTCTGCGTCGCATTGGGATCCAGCCCTGTCGTTGGTTCATCATAGAGCATCGCCCGGGGATTGGTGGACAACAGCGCCCGGCCGATGGCAACGCGACGTCGCATACCGCCGGATAGTTCCTCCGGCAGTTTGTCGCCCACCTCGTTCGGATCCAGCCCGACGAAACCGAGCATCTCGGCTGCCCGATCGGCAATCTCCTCCCAGCGCAGGCGGGAATTCTCGAGCAGGTAATATCCCACATTCTCCCCCACTGTCATGGAATCGAACAGGGCGCCGTCCTGAAACACCATACCGATCTTCTTGCGAATCTGTTGTTTCTCTTTTTCCTTCATCACACACACGTTCTGACCGTCGATCAACACCTGCCCGCTGTGAGGGCATTCCAAACCGAGGATCAGACGCAGAATCGTGGATTTACCGGACCCCGAGGGCCCCATCACTACCACCATCTCACCATCGTCGACTACGAAGGAAACGTCCTTCAGGATTTGCTTATCCCAGTATGAGAAGTTGACACGCCGGATCTCGATCACAACTGATACCCCCTCAGGGCACTTCCGACAACTTTGGTGATGAAGAAGTTGACAATCAGGATAGTGATCGACGTCATCATGACGGAGTTGGTTGTAGCTCGACCGACCCCCTTGGTGCCGCCCCCGGAAGTGAAGCCGTAAAAACACGAAATGAACGCTATGACAAAAGAGAATACGATCGGTTTGAGTAACCCCATGAACATATTACCGAAGTTCAGCTTGTCGATAACATACGACCAGTAGACGGTGGTCGAAACATTGGCAATGAACTTGGCAATCACCCAGCCGCCAGCAATCGCTACGAAATCACAAACAATCGTCAGGACCGGAACCATGATGATCAGCGAGATCAGTCTGGGGCGGGCGATCTTTTTTATCGGGTCGATACCGAACCCCACCAGGGCATCGAGCTGATTCGACGATTTCATAGCCCCGATTTCGGCGGTGATGCCTGCCGCAACACGAGCGGCAACCATCAAACCCGTGAGAGTCGGACCAAGCTCGCGCACAATGGCCAGGGCCATAATCCGCCCGAGGTAGTCCTTCGCCCCGAATGTGGCCAGTTCCTGGGAAAAGGCGAGGGCGAAGCCCTGGCCGGAAAACATGCCTGTCAGCACGACCAGAAAAAGCGATCCCACCCCGATGAGATACATCTGTTCGAGTGTTTCCGTGATGTAGAACGGACGGGTGAACAGGGACAATATCATGCGACCGGAGAAGAAAAAGAGACTCTGGCTCTGATACGCCATCCACTTCAGTCGGTTGTTTATTGCACCTAGAATAATCCCATCCTTTCGCTTAGCGCAAGTTTAGGCGGCCGGTCGAATCAAGTCAAGGCAAAACCAGCGGTTGCATATGTGTGAAAATGTGATATAATCGCAAACTGGACGCTCTCCCGTGGCGTTATTAGTGTTGTACCGCAAACGGTGGGAAAGATCGGATTTATGGCAGAGAATATTGAACAAAAACGGGGGCATGCCATCGCCCTGTTTTCGGGCGGCCTTGACTCGGCCCTCGCGATACTCCTGATCCTCAAACAGAACATTGAGGTGACAGCGCTTACGTTTATGACCCACTTCGGGTGCGACATCGGTGATCGATCCTCCTGCGGATCCAATCCCTATCCCACCGCCGAGAAGTTCGGCTTCAATGTCAAACTCATGCATCTGGGGCAGAAGTTTATTGATATCGTCGAAAACCCAAAATTCGGCCGCGGGAGCAACATGAATGTGTGCATTGACTGCCGAATTCTGATGCTCAACGAAGCCAAAAACCTGATGGACATGATCGGTGCCGATTTCCTGATCACCGGTGAGGTAGTCGGACAACGTCCGTTCTCACAGCAAAAAGACAAGATGAATCTGGTCATGCGCGAGACGGGTTTGAAAAACAAACTGGTCAGACCGCTCTCCGCCAGGATCCTCCCCCCTACCGAACCGGAACTCACCGGCCTGATCGATCGGGAACAACTGGAGGGGATCAGCGGACGGTCCCGCAAACGACAGATTGAACTGGCGGCAGAGTTCGGACTCGATGACTACCCGTCACCGGCCGGAGGGTGCCTGTTGACCGACGAAGGATACTCCAATCGCCTGCGCGACTTGCTCGCGAATACCGGCTACCTGTCATTCGACGATTTGAACTTATTGCGGGTGGGCCGTCACTTCCGTCTGGACCGCGCTACCAAGGTCGTGGTGGGGCGCAACGAGACGGAGAACAACCAGATAGAGGGGCTCAAGCGCGACGGTCACTGCCTGCTGGAGGCGCCCGACGTCGGTTCCCCTCTTACCCTGCTGATTGGCGATGCCACTGAAGAGAATATCCGCAAGGCGGCCATGATAACGGCCCGATATACGTCGGCCCGTAATGAAACCAGCGTGCGAGTGGTGTCACGCCAGGTGAGTGACGGTACCGAAACTGAGGTTTCGGTGGAGCCGGCCCGCGACCAGGATCTTGAACCGATAGCTATTCGCTAGTCTTCGCGCACATGCGAAATTACTCAAAATAGAAGAAGATCCCGACCGAAGTCGGGACCTTCTTCTCCTCACATGCCCGGGAACTACTTGAGCGGCATAACCGCCAAGAAAGACCGCTCAAACAGGATGGCTTGTGTCCCGGGGGAAGAACAAGCGAACATATATAAACACCAGTCTCAGGTGATTACCAGAGGTAAGACAACAACTGTGCCAATCAGGAAACGAATCGACCAACTAGCTGTGTGGCAAAGGAGTGCAAAAAGTCGGACGGATCGCGCGGTGGCCGAAACGAGCAATTTCGCAGGATGTGCGGCGCAACGATGTGTTGGAAGGCAGAAACTGCGCTGGATGACCGCAAGAAAAGAACAGGCCCCTCCCGCTGACCGGCGGAAGAGGCCCAACATACTTTATTGAACACGCTTACGAAACAAGTGTAGACCGCTACATTTAGTCTACTTGAGCAACATCATCTTCTTCGTGTCGACGAAGTTCTCCGACGTTACCCGATAGAAATACACACCACTGGACACGGACTGTCCACCGGCGTTGCGACCATCCCAGGTCTGCTCGTAATAACCGGCAGCCTGATGCTCGTCAACCAGGGTCACGACCCTCTGCCCGAGGACATTAAAGACCTCAAGCGAGACTGCGCCGGCCTGCGGCAGGCTGTACGCAATGATCGTGCTGGGGTTGAACGGGTTCGGATAGTTCTGCTCCAGCGAGTAGGACGTGGGAAGACCCAGGCCGACACCGGAAAGGGCTACCGTTACCGCTTCAAAGTCGGGCTCCACCTTCTGGTGAGCCAGTTCTCCCTCAGCGCGCTGATTGTACACGTACATCAGACGGTGATGGGGGCTATCCATCGTGGTGGCCTCGAGGGTGATTTCGCTGACACTGGGATCGTCAACTTCAAACACCAGGTTGGCTACCGCGCCACTACCGGCCGAAAGCATCGGCTTGGCCGTCGAGGTAATCTGCGTTACAAGTCCAATAATCACAATGTTGTCTTCATTGTTGATATTGGCGATCTTGAGATCGAAATACTCAGTACGCGTACCCTCAAACGTGACTTCCTTCAGGGTGACACCCTCAGAAAACGTAAGAGGAATGTCTATGGCCATCAGGCCATCCTGATTGGTAATCTCGAGAGGGATGATCACCTCACCACCGGTCCCCGCCTGAGCCTTGGCCGGCACAAACTTGTCGGCTGCAAAAGCGAACGCGGGCACCATGAGGATGGCAACCAGAATCATTAGGATACTAAACCGTTTCAACAATGTTCACCCCCTCAGGGTTTTTACTTGTTGGACTCCATGGTTGCTCCGATATGCACGTTCCTGTGCACGCAGACAACCGCTTCATACCGCAATACGAATTGTTTTCGTTTCCTGTCAGAAGTTCTGTAATCGGTAGTGAAGATAAAGGTGGAGATCGTCCCTGCGTCCATGTTTAAGGTACCATTGGGGGTTCGGACTGTCAAGTTGTTTTTGTGCTAAGTTCCTGAACAAAAATGACAAAGCCGTGTGACAAGGACCCCTGCGAGTGACCCGTTGACCCGGGATTTCGCATACTTCCTCTTTATGTTCCCTCATACACTGGTACAACCGGACGGGCAAACAGGTTCCCGTTGAGCGCACAATTTGCGATCTTTTCTTCGTTTTCCTATCCACCCGGCCTCCACATATCCGGGTCACCGAGCGGCGCCATTCTTGCGCCCCCAACCCGAAACTATCAATCTTTTCATCCCGCTTACTGCAAACCGGGTGCCCGATCCGACTTATTGCGGTTGCCGACCCCCTCACTACTTCAGGGGAGCCCCCAAAAACCTTGACATCGTTAAGCCAGACTATAACTTACGGCAACATCAACATTTCGGCATCGGCCCCTTGCCAACGGAGGTTACGTGCAGGATTCACCGCCTACCAACGACGACTCAGCACAGGATTTCACACCTGTCGTGCCCGCCGGGAAATCTATTCCCGAAGTTACCTGGAAGGCAATCATTCTCGGCTCGATTATTTCGGTCGTTTTTGGCGTCTCGATGGCCTATCTCGGGCTCAGATTCGGGATGACGGTATCGGCGTCGATTCCGGCCGCGGTCATTTCGATGGCTGTCCTGCGCCTGTTCTTTGGACGAAATGTCACCGTCCTGGAGAACAACATCGTGCAGACGATAGGCTCGGCCGGTGAGTCGCTGGCCGCCGGTATAATCTTTACGATTCCGGCCTTTTTCATCTGGTCGGCCAATTCGGATCTGGCCGCCCAGGGGTATCTGCACGAAGTTTCCAAAAGCCAGATGTTCTGGATGTCCATACTCGGCGGCGCGCTGGGTATCCTGCTCATGATTCCGTTGCGACGGTACCTGGTGCAACGTGAGCACGGCAAGCTGAAGTTTCCCGAGGGTACCGCCTGCGCCGAGATCATTGTGGCCGGCGACGAGGGGGGCGGCAAAGCCAAAATGGTGTTTGCCGGTATCGGCCTGGGCGTGCTTTTCAAGGTCGGCTACGATATGCTGCGGGCCTGGTCAGCATCGGTGAATCATGACTTCCAGGGACTGCTGAAGGGTGGCACGGTTGGTATCGATGCCACTCCCTCGCTCCTGGGTGTCGGCTACATTATCGGTCCTCGTATCGCGGCCCTGATGCTCTCCGGAGCGGTGCTCGGCTACCTGGGCGTCGGACCGCTGCTCGCCTTCATCGGGGATCAGATTCCGGGACTGGTGATTGCTCCGGGGACCATGCCCCTGAGCGAAATGGATCCGGCCGAGTTGCGCAACAGCTATATCAAATATCTGGGTGTGGGCGCGGTGGCGGTCGGGGGATTCATCTCGCTGATCAAGTCGATCCCTGTGATTATGTCCTCATTCAAGCAGGGATTTGTTGAGTTGTTCGGATCCAAATCCGCCAGTGATCAGGCGGTGGAACGAACCGACAAAGATCTCCCGATGAAATGGGTGCTGCTAGGCGTCGCATTGGTCATAATCGCCATCTGGCTCCTCCCCGGCACCGAACTGAGACTGCTCGGTGCCGCCATGGCGGTCCTGTTCGGATTTTTCTTCGTAGTGGTGGCCGCTCGCATTGTCGGCATCGTGGGCTCATCGTCATCGCCCGTCTCCGGGATGACTATCGCCACCCTGTTGGTCACCTGCACGGTACTGATCTATTTCGGCGTCGAGGGTGTCTCCGGTATGGTCACCGCCATGTCGGTCGGCGCCATTGTGTGTATTGCCGTGTGTATGTCGGGCGATATCGCCCAGGACCTCAAAACCGGCTACCTGCTCGGGGCCACTCCCTGGAAACAACAGCTTACGGAATTCATCGGCCTGGTCTTCCCTGCCCTGGCCATGGGTTTTACCGTGTACTACCTCAACGAGGCCTTCGGTTTTGTACCGGGTGCCACCGGACGGGAACCGCTGCTGGCTCCTCAGGCCAATGTCATGGCTACGATTGTCCAGGGGATGATGAACTCCAATCTACCCTGGCAGCCAATAATCGTGGGTGGTTTCATCGCCCTGGCGGTGGAACTGCTGGGGATATCATCGCTGCCGTTTGCCATCGGACTGTACCTGCCGCTGTCGCTGTCGACTCCAATTATGGCCGGCGGCGCTATTGCCATGATGGTCAAGAAATACTCCACCAAGGCCGAGTTCGGTGAAAAGAACCTGCGCGGTGTGCTCTTCTCCTCGGGACTTGTGGCGGGCGACGCTCTTATTGGCGTAGCGGTTGCCTTCATGATCGGCTTGTGGCCGACCTTCGCGGATTTCTACGACGGTCACGACGGCATGATGAATTCCCTTTCCGGCTCGTGGGGTCCCTGGGTAGCCCTGGTGCTGTTTGGTCTGATGACCGCCACCCTTGCCCACATGGCTTTCAAAGGCATGGGGCGAAAACGCTGACCCGGCCCGTATAGATTCTTCCGGCGGCTCGGTCTTCTGATCGAGCCGCTTTTTTTGTGGGGTCACAGGTTAGCGTTTCGGAGTCAAGTCTGTCAGGAACCGACGCCCGCTCAAATGCGTTAGAAAACCAAAGGCAATCCGCGATACAACGAAAGAACGACATGAAAGCAACCTTTGCAGCCGGCTGTTTTTGGGGGATTGAGGCGAAGTTTCGTCAAACTGAAGGCGTCACCGCTACGGCGGTAGGTTATAT
>JAHIVM010000403.1 GCA_018816665.1 Candidatus Zixiibacteriota bacterium | reverse complement strand
CGGTGACCACCTCCCGGCCGCCGACCTCGTACGAATCACGAGAGACAATAACCTCTCCGGTTTCAAACACCCGTCGGTACTCATCGAAAACACTTTCGTCCAAAAACGGAAAGGCATCTTCCACCCGCTTGCCTACCAGGTTGCCCACCAGTCCGAGTTCGGCCATCCAGGCCTCGAACGCCGGATTCGCCAGGATGATATTGAGTTGATTGTCAATGACATGCACACCGTCACCCAGCGCATTCAGGACAATTCGATGCAGATTCTGTGATTCGTTTGTCGACACGACATCTCCCTCAGACCGGTACCCTGACTCCGTACGGATTCCGGGTTTGAGCGCCCCTTTTGCTCTTTTTTCACCCATGGCTACATAATGGCCGGACCACATCGGTTGTTCCGGCCCCTTACTCTGAACAAAACCGAGTTTCCAGTAAATGAAGGGATTATCGGCATGTACATCTTTAACACGCCTCAGGCAGGTTGAAGGATCGACAAACCAGAGCTGTTTTGCCAGATTCTGACCTTACCCGATATCGATCAGACGTGCTTTGACCCAGTCCTCTCCCATGATACCGGCGCCAACCGCATCTGCCTGCTCCACAAACTCCTCCGGGACCGCCAGGGTGTAACCTCCGCCGACGGCGCGGAACGATGACATCCCCATCTGACCGGTCTGGCCGAAATGGCCGGTGCCGCCCCTGGTGACCGCCGGTATCTGCTCGGCATGAAGTGCCTCGAGTACCATCGCGGCGTATTGCTGTGAGGTCAGACGAACCAGCGACACCCACCGCTCATATACTCTCTCTGGCTCTTCTCCGATACTTGATACTTCCGGTACCGGCAGACTGTCAACCAGTCGCTCGCCACAATCCGGACAGACATCGCTGCCCACCTTGTACTCAAACCTGCATTTGGGGCAAAACGGCATGACAACCTCCTCCCGCGTTTTTCTTCGATCCAAAAGCGCTCAATTCAAGTACTGCATGAATGTCTCAGTATTCAAGCGCATAACTGCTCGTGACGTCAACAATGACATATTAGGTCTTGACAAGAATGCATATTTGGCTATTTTGCCAAATAGTTAAATAGAGAGGCCCAGTATGGATTCTGACAGACAACACAAACTTGAAGCTCGGGCGGATATCCTGCGAGCTCTCGCTCACCCTACCCGTCTGTTCATAATTGAAGAACTCTCGCGCGGTGAACGCTGCGTGAGTGACCTGACCCGGATGATCGGGGCGGATACATCGACCGTATCCCGCCATCTCAGCACCCTCAAACAGGCCGGCCTCGTGCGTGACCGCCGGCAGGGTCTGCAGATCTGGTACAACCTCAGGGTCCCCTGCGTCCTCAACTTCTTCTCGTGTATTGAGGCTGTATTGCAGTCCACCGCAGAGCGTCACCTCAACGTCCTGGATCACAAGTGATGATGCCCACGGACCTGCCTGCAGAAGCGAAGGAACCGCTCCCATGAGCCTGAAAGCCGAATGGAAACCCCTTCTGGCAATTGCGAGCGTTTTCGCTCTGTTTTACTTCCTGCCGACCGAGGACTCCCGCATTCCAGCCGCGATGGGTGAGGCTCTGGCCCTGACCACCTGGTATGCTCGCGAACATGTCTTGTTGTGTCTCGTGCCAGCCTTTTTCATTGCCGGTGCGATAGCGGTGTTTGTGAGTCAGGGATCGGTCATGAAGTACCTTGGTCCCGGCGCGAACAAATTGGTCGCCTATGGCGTATCCTCCGTCTCCGGATCGATTCTGGCGGTCTGTTCCTGCACGGTCCTTCCGCTGTTTGCCGGCATCTATCGCATGGGCGCGGGGCTGGGACCGGCGGCCGCATTTCTGTATGCCGGACCGGCCATAAATGTCCTGGCGATAATTCTCACCGCACGCATTCTGGGCATGGAGATCGGTATTGCCCGGGCGGTTGGTGCCGTCGTGTTTAGTATCGTCATTGGTCTCATGATGAATCTCATGTTCCGTAAGGACGAGATCGCTCGCAATCAGGCGGCCATGGTGTTGCCCGAAGATTCTCCCGGCCGCCCGCTCTGGCAAACGGTGATGTATTTTGGCGTTATGGTCGCAGTGCTGGTGTTTGCCAACTGGGGCCGCCCCCAGGAGGCCGCAGGTTTCTGGCACGTCATGTATGGGGCGAAGTGGTGGATAACAGGTCTTTGCTCCATCCTGTTCGGCGTCATGCTGACTTTGTGGTACGGAGTACGCTGGTGGCACATGCTGCTGGTCGGCCTTGCCACCGGTCTGGCCATCCTCTTGTTCCCGGCACACCATCATCTGGCGTTTTCTATCGGCGTTGTCGGCCTGGCCATAGCAGCCGGGTTTGCCGGTGGTGAAACCGCCGAGTGGCTCAGCCAGTCGTGGGGATTCGCCAAGCAGATAATGCCCCTGTTGTTCGGTGGCGTTTTGGTTGCGGGGCTGCTGCTCGGTCGCCCGGGCCACGAGGGTTTGCTGCCCTCGGATTGGATTGCAGATTCGGTCGGCGGTAATTCGCTGGGGGCAAATCTCTTTGCGTCCGTCGCCGGCGCCTTTATGTACTTTGCAACTCTGACCGAGATACCTATCCTGCAGGGCTTGCTCGGCAACGGCATGGGCAAAGGTCCGGCGCTGGCTCTGTTACTGGCGGGTCCCGCGCTGTCTCTGCCCAACATGCTGGTGATTCGAAGTGTAATGGGAACCCGAAAAACCGTGGTGTTTGTCCTGCTGGTGATAGCTATGGCAACCGCCAGCGGCTTTCTATATGGACTGATACCGTAACCGGGTGTGCCGATTTAACAATAACATGTGAGTGAGGCAATGAAAAAAGTGGAAGTTCTCGGGCCTGGTTGCCCGAAGTGTCAGAAGTTGATGGAACAGACTCAGGCCGCCGTCGCAGAGCTCGGACTCGAGTGCGACTTGCAGAAAGTCAGCGACATTCAGAAGATTATGACCTATGGTGTCGTGATGACCCCGGCGCTGGTAGTCGACGGAGTCGTCAAGGTCACCGGTAAGGTGCCCTCCGTTGAAGATATCAAGACCATGATCGGCAACTAACCGGGCACGCGCTTAAGGAGATGTGCATCTATGAACATGAAGACTGTTTTGACGGTAATTCTCCTGCTTTTTGTGGGAGCCTCAGTCGCCTTTCTTGCCCTGCAGAATTCAGGTGAACCGGTACTTGCTACGGCTGAAACCGGGGCTCCGACAGCAGCCGGAGGCGAATCCACGGCGCCGTTTGTGGCGTACTATTTTCACGGCAATCGACGTTGCCCCACCTGTCAGAAACTGGAGTCATACTCCAATGCCGCGGTGACAAGTGGTTTCGTTGACCAATTGACAGACCACACGCTCGAGTGGCAGGTTGTGAATTACGATGAGCCCGGCAACGAGCATTACCTGGATGACTTCGAAATGACCAATCAGTCGGTGGTGATTACGCGGGTAGACGGCGGTCAGATTACCGACTGGTCCAACCTCTCTCAGATTTGGGAACTGGTGGGCGATGAAGCCGAGTTTACCGCCTATGTCCAGGGCGAATTCAAGGCGTTCATGGAGAGTCACTAGTGGACGGTTTTGTTTTTGGCATAGGCTCAGCCATCTGGCTGGGTATACTTACGTCGATCAGCCCTTGTCCCCTGGCTACCAACATCGCTGCAGTATCGTTTGTAGGGCAGCGGATCGACAACCCCCGGCGCGTTCTCCTGGCCGGCCTGCTGTACACCGCAGGTAGAACGCTGACCTACGTGGTGCTGGGAGCGCTGCTGGTCAACTCACTGCTTTCCGCTCCGGGGTTGTCGAGATTCCTTCAGACTCACATGAATCAATGGCTGGGGCCGGTATTGATACTGGCCGGCATGTTTTTGCTGGGCTTGTTGTCATTCGCTTCGTCCGGTTCAGGAATCGGGGAGCGCGCGCAGAAAAAGGCGGGCGTCATGGGCATGGGAGGAGCGGTGCTGTTGGGTGCGGGTTTTGCGCTGTCGTTCTGCCCCGTATCGGCAGCGCTCTTTTTTGGCAGCCTCATTCCGCTCGGTGTAACTCATAAGTCGGGTTTGCTGCTCCCGGCCCTGTATGGCGTTGGCACGGCCCTTCCGGTAATAGTGTTTGCAGTCCTGGTAGCTACGGGCGCACGGTTCATAGGCACCCTTTTTGATCGCATCGCTGTGTTTGAAAAATGGGCTCGTCGAATCACCGGAACGGTGTTTGTCCTGGTCGGCGTATACCTGTCGCTTATCTACATTTTCGGAGTCAGCATGCCGTTCTGAGTCTCAGGATTCAGCTTCTTCGGCCACCGCCTGCGAGGTCTCTTCATCGCCCAACAAAATCGCCAGCCACTGAGTGTCCTCGTTGCTCTGCAACCCGATCTTGACCGTCATGGTCAGCGGCACCGACAACAACATACCCACGGGCCCGAGCACCCAGCCCCAGAATATCAAAGACATAAACACCACCAGGGTGGACAAGCCCAGCCCTCGCCCCATGAACCGGGGCTCAATCAGGTTGCCGATAATGCTGTTGACCGCCAGATACCCCGCCGCCGTCAGGGCAGCGGAACCTGTGCCAAGTTGAATGAAAGCCAGCAGCACCGCCGGTACCGCGGCGATGATTGAGCCGATATTGGGCACGTAGTTCAGCAGAAAAGCCAGCAGCCCCCAGAGGATCGGGTAATCGACTCCGAGTATCCACACCCAGACGCCGATAATCACGCCCGTGCCGAGACTTACAATCGTCTTGATAGCCATGTAGCGTTTGATGTTCTGCAGTACGCGATGCAGGTTGTCAAAAGACGCATCGGGCCTGCCGAAGGCTGCGTTGAGTTTCCCCTGGAAGCTGGATACTTCGAGCAGCATGAACATGACTGTCAGGAGAATAAAAAATCCGTTGGTCAGCATCCCCCCAAGGCTGGCCAGCATGTTCGCAAAGACCTGCATAATGGCACCGATATCGAAGTACTCGGAAAAGACCTGATCCGACACTCCGATCCCCATACTCGTAGCCAGATCCTGAAGCATGCGGGTTTGTTCCTGAAGTCGTTCCTGGTAGCGTGGCAAATTCTGGGTGAAATCGTGTACCGACGTTCCTACCACCGTTCCGACCAGGGCACCGACCAGCAAAATGGCAATAATGATGATCAGAAGCGCCAGAACGGCCGGAACACGTTTGCTGCGCAGGTACATGAGTGGCGGCGCGGCGATAATCGCGATAAAGGTCGCCAGTAGGAACGGCACCAGGACAGTCTCGGCGGCCCGCATACCGGCAACAATAACTACGACTGAGGCCGACACCAGCAGAAACGTTATGATTCTTGAATTCGATATCGGGATTTGCATTTCTCCTCCACGAGCGCGCACACATCGCGCTCACCGAAAGGACCACCGGTAGACCGCAGACTTCAACAAAAAAGACTGTGTCAAGTCGGGCATTCCTCTGGAAGCCTCTACGCTTCAGCCCATCATCGTTTTGCAAACAGCGTACATTTGACTTGTCGTTGACCCGCCCAGGGACTATATTGTCCACCAATCGGGCGGGAGGCCCATAATTCTGAATCAGTCAATTCCAAGTGTTGCCAGATGAGTGTGAGTGGTGCAGTTTCCCTATGAGCGCACGAGACCACAGCCAATGTCCCGAAGTGATACGCCGTTTCCTGTGTCACCCAACAGGACGTGACGAGTTCATGGAGTTCTTCAAGGCAGCGCGCGATCACAGTGTAGCGTATCTGAGAGTCTTGCTGAAACGGGGATGGCGTCTGACCGAGGAGACCATTGACACACCGGAGAGCCTTCGGGCACTGTCCGCCTCCCTGCTGGGCATACTCCTCGCGAGTCCCCGAGGGAAACCCTTCCCTCTGGTGTTTGCCTTCTTCGAAAAACGCGGCGTTGTGGATTTCCATCAAGCCAATCCGGATATTTTGTATCGCCTTTTCAGAGAACTCATCTGCGGGTGTATTTCGCAGGAACTCTGGCGACGGCGACGCGAGGAAGCCCCTGAAGCCTCGCGCGTGAAAAGACGTTTCACCGAGACACTGCGGG